>JAIORC010000075.1 GCA_021108335.1 Phycisphaerae bacterium | reverse complement strand
GCAGGCGGGGTCGGCTTTTAGGCGGTCGATGAGGTCGTTTGGTTTGCCGTGGAGTTTGACCTGCTCGCCGGCGGCCATGCTGTGGGTGCGGATAACTTCGTGTAGTTCCTGGCGGTTTCCGCCTGCTTTGACGCCGGCCATGATTATGTTTTCGGTCGCCATGAAGGGCAGTTCGGCGGTGGTGTTCGTGGCGATGACAGCCGGGTAGACCACCATGCCGCCGGCGACGTTCGCGACGATTTGCAGGCAGGCGTCGGCGGCGAGGAACGCTTCGGGAATCGCCAGCCGCTTGTTGGCTGAGTCGTCCAGCGTGCGTTCGAGCCATTGCTCGGCGGCGGTGTGCAGCGGGCTTGCCGAGATGTCCATGAGGAATCTCGCCAGCCCCGTCGCCCGTTCGCATCGCATGGGGTTGCGTTTGTAGGCCATCGCCGACGAGCCGACCTGCGTTTTGGCGAACGGTTCTTCGACTTCCTTGCGGTGGGCCAGCAGGCGGACGTCGTTGCAGAATTTGTGCACGCTGGCGCCGATACCAGCCAGCGTCTGTGCGATTTCGGCGTCGACCTTGCGGCTGTAGGTTTGGCCGGTAACGCAGGCGATTTTCGCGAAGCCCATCTTCTCGGCGACGAGTTTGTCGAGCTGCTTGACTTTTTCGTGGTCGCCGTCGAACAGGGCAAGGTAGCTGGCCTGCGTGCCGGTCGTGCCCTTGACGCCGCGGAACTCCAAGCCGTCAAGGCGATACTCCATGTCCCGCAGGTCGCGGATAAAATCGGCGCACCACAGCGTCGCCCGCTTGCCGACGGTGGTCATCTGCGCGGGCTGAAAGTGCGTAAAGCCGAGTGTCGGCTGATCCCGCCACTGCTCGGCGAATTTCGCCAGCGCGTCGATCACGCACGCAAGCCGGCCGACGAGTATCGTCAGGCCCTGACGCATTTGCAGTATGTCCGTGTTGCAATTGACGAACTGGCTGGTCGCGCCGAGATGGATCACGCCCGCCGCAGCCGGGGCAGATTCGCCGAAGGTGTGGATGTGGGCCATCACGTCGTGGCGGAATTTTTTCTCGAATTGCTCGGCCCGGTCGTAGTCGATGTCGTCCAGGTGTTCGCCCATCTGCCGCAACTGCTCGTCGGTGATGTCCAGCCCCAGTTGCTGCTGCGCCTCGGCCAGGGCTAGCCAAAGCCGCCGCCAGGTGGAAAACTTCTTCTGCTCGCCGAAAAGCTCCCGCATTTCCAGGCTGGCGTATCGCGACGCCAGCGGGCTGCGATACGTATCCCGCACGTTCCGTGTTTTTTGTGTTTCGCTCATGCCGCACAGTGTAACGAATTCGACTGAAGGGGGCCTCAAAAAATTCATTTTCGCTCTTGCGCATTGCACATGGTCCCCAGGCCTGCCCCAAGGGGGGAACCATGCCACCCAAACTATTAACCCCAGCGCGGCGGCCTTCCCAGGCCGCCGCGGCACAGGTTACAAACCTGTGCCACCAAACCCATGGCTTGCAAGCAAGCCATGCCACCCAACAACATGCGGCTACCCAATTGCGTGCGGCTACCCAACAACATGCGCGCAGCAATTGTTGTGGATAACCGGGGCGGCGATTTTTCGCGAAAATTTTTCTCACGCCTTCCCGCGCCTTGTCAGTCAACACTCAAAAAGCGGCGTCGGCGTTGGCGAGACCGTTTTTGCGCGCGCATGGCGGAGACGCTGCGGAAAAAGTGAGGAGTAACGCACATGGCATTTGAATTGAATAATTTTCAAGACCCCGACATTAACGCCGAGTACATCGCCCATCTCGTGGATCAGCAGGCCTTGCGGAACGAGTCGTTCCACAATCGGCTTTGGAATTACTATCGTAATCCGCTGGTTCCGGCGACGGGTGTTTCGGCGGGGTCGCTGAACGAGAACAGCCGCCCGTATTTTCTCGCCCAGGAAGTCGGCCTGCCCGCCCGCATTACCGGCGTGCAGCGATCCGGCGGCGGCAGCGAGCATCTGACCGATTTACGCCGCAAGGAGGTCGTCATCGAGAACGACATCGGCTGGCGTATTTCGACGATGGTGGATTTTCTGTTCGGCGGCGAAATAAACATCCGCTCCAAAGCTGCCGACGCCGACCTCGCAACTGCGATTGAAGAAGTGATCGCGGCGATGCTGGGCGCCAATGGCGGCACGGTTCTGTTGCAGGAGCTGGGGCTTTACGGTGCTGTGTTTGGATTTGTTGATATTGCCCTTCGCATTCCGGCCGACTGGCCCGCGATTCCTGCCCTTGCCCAGCCCGCGGGTACGCCCGTCGAGGAGACGAGCAACAATCGTCCCTCGGCGGGCCGGCCGGGCACTCCCGACTCCGCCGCCGGCAAGCTGGATATCGCCCGTGCCGTGCAACTCGCGAAGCAGTTGCGGCTGGAGACAATCGAGGCTGCCCGCGTTCTGCCGATTCTCGACGAGAACGATTACCGCCGCACACGCTACTGGATTCAACGGTTCTACAAGCACCCCTCGCGAATGGCTGCGGCGAAGAAGCCCTGGCTGCGATTCGGCGGGGGCCGAGGCGGCGACGGCTCGCCCGAAACCGTGGAGGTGGTCGAAATTCTCGGAGCCGACTGGTGGCAGCGATACGAAGACCGCCTGCTCGTGGCTGAGGGGCCAAACGCCCTGGGACGCATTCCGATTGTGCACGTGCAGAACATCGCTTCGCCGGGCACGTACGCCGGCCAAAGCGACGTCGAGCCGCTGATACCTCTGCAGGACGAGCTGAACACGCGGCTGTCCGACCGGGCGCATCGCGTAACGTATCAATCGTTCAAGATGTATCTCGGCAAGGGTATTGACGATTTTCTGGAGCGGCCGGTCGGCCCGGGGCAGATGTGGGCCACCCAGAACCTCCAGGCCAGCATCGAGGAGTTCGGCTCCGACGACGGTTCGCCCAGTGAGGATATTCACATCGAGCAGGTTCGCCAGGCGCTCGACAAGATGTCCGGCGTTACGCCGCTGGCAGCGGGTCTGCTCCGCGACAAGCTCGGCAACCTCTCCAGCGCCACCGCGCTGAAGATTACCCTCAGCGGCCTGCTGAGCCGCACGGCCCGCAAGCGGCTGACCTTCGCCGACGGGTTGCAGGGCATTGTGGAACTGGCGCTGGACTGGCTGGATCGCAGCGGCGTGCTGCCGACCAGTCCCGCCGACCGGCGAATCGAAATCCATTGGCCCAATCCGCTGCCGACCGACGAAACCCAGCGGCTCCACGACGCACAGATCAAACAGCAACTCGGCGTACCTGCCGATCGCATCCTGGCGGAACTGGGCTACAGCCGCGACGCCATCGAAGAAAAGTAAGCAATGTAAAAAACGTTTGCCACGCATCCTATTCACACAAACCATCACTCAGGAAACACAATGACCGAACAAATTTCCGAACAAGCAGACCAGACCCTTGCCGATGACGGCGGTGCGCGACTCGTCCCGGTGGCGGAGTCCATCAAGTATCGCCGGCGTGCCCAGCAGGCCGAGGCCCGTGTCAACGAATTCGAGCAGCAGCTCAAGGAATTACATATGCGACTGGACAGCCGCAACGACGAATTGGCGACCGCCGAGGCCCAACGCGACGAGACGAACATGCGATTGGCTGAGGTGGAAAACAGTCGGAACGTCGATAGGATGCTGGCTGAGGCCGGCGCGGTCGATATCGAAACCGCGTCGCTGCTGTTGGCCAGGCGGGTTGATCTCACCAAAGACCTCGCGGACGATCAACTTCGCGGGGCTGTCGAGCAACTTCTGCAGAGCAAGCCCTTTTTGCGGGCAAGCGACACGGTGATACCGGCCCGGGCCATGCCGTCGGTAACCAGTTCCGCACGAGGCCCGCAGCTTTCCGAGGCAACACAGATTGCCACCGTCGCCCAGCGGGCCACGGCGTCCGGCAATCGCAAAGACATGGCCGAGTATCTGCGCCTCCGACGACAGGCCTCGAACATGACGCCGTAAATCACGAAATATCAGAAACAGTTAATTAAATTCAACGAAAGGAAATCCCATGAGTTTTACAGGAAAAGCAACTTACACCGCCGGCTCGACCCTCCCGGAAATCGCCGAGGATGTATCCGATATCATCGGCATCGTTTCGCCGTACGAAACGCCGCTGCTGGATCACTTCGGCGACCCGCAGCGGGCCGCGACCAGCACCTATCACGAATGGCTGGAAGATTCGCTGCTGCCGAACAAGGACGCCATTGACGACGCCACCTGGACCGATCCGGCGGCGGACACCACCTTCGACGTGGATCACGGCGAGCGTTTCCGCGTCGGCGATCAGATACAGGCTACCGGCAGCAGCGAGCTGATGCTGGTAACGGCAGTCAGTTCCGACACGCTGACCGTTGCCCGCGGCTACGGCGCGACCATTCCCGAAGACCTCGCCGACGACAAGGTCATCAACATCCTCGGCAACGCCGCCCTCGAAGGCGACGAGGCCCCCACGATGCGATTCTCCGACCGCGTCCGTCGCGGCAACTGGACGCAGATATTCACCTCCGCCGTCCGCGTTTCCGGCAGCGACCTGGCTGTTCGCAAGTTGTCCGTCAACGACGAACTGGATTACCAGAAACAGGAGCGCATCCGCGAATTGCTGCGCGACCTGGAAAACACCGTCATCAACGGTGCCGCCGCGAGCAGCACGCCGCAGGGTTCGTCAACCGTCCGCCGGAGCATGAAGGGCATTATCCCCTCGCTGACGACCAACATCTTCAAGCCCACCGATTCGGACTTCCCGTCGGACACCGACCTGACGGAGCAGCAGTTGAACCTGGCGATGCGGAACATTTGGGAGAACGCCTCCAGCCGCATCGACACCATCGTGGTCAACGGCTACCAGAAGCGGCGGATCAACGGGTTCATCACGTCCTCGCGCAGCTACGGCAACAAGGACGACTCCTACCGCGACATGGTCAGCATGTACGAAAGCGATTTCGGCGTCTGCCGGATTGTCCTCAGCCGCTCGGTGCCCACCGATACGATTCTGCTGCTGGACTCCAGCCGTATCGACGTACTGCCGCTGGCCGGCCGAAACTTCCACTACAAGCCCCTGGCGTCCACCGGCGACTTCGAAGCCGGCGAGGTCATCGGCGAGTACACCGCGGAGCTTCGCAACCAGGAGGCCCACGGCATCATCACCAACCTGGACGTCTCCGCCTAGCGTAACCTGATTCATCTTCCCGCCTTCCTGTTCGCCCCTTCGGGGGCGGGCGGGGACGGCAGGGGAGCGGCGATTTTTAAAGATTTTCTTTAGGGATTTTGTTTAAGAAGTTCCCTTTAAGAGGTTTCGTTTACTCCTTCCAACACACGAGGAATTCACCATGAGCAGTTTCTGTCTGGATAGAGACATCCTGGCTGTCGAACCAATCGCCTATCTGGGCGGCGGAGGCAGCGGGCAGCAAATCGCCGCCGGCAGCGACGGCGCGTTAAGCGGCACGACGTTTACTTCCGCCGGCAGCGACTTCACTTCGGCGGGCCTGGCTGCGGGAATGGTGCTGTGCGTTACCCAAACTATTCCCGCCGAGGGAACGGCGTTGGAAATCATTTCCGTGGATTCGGCTACGGCGTTGACGGTCTCGGTTCTGCGAGCCGACACCGACGCCGACGCCATCGCACCGCTGGCGGGAACGTCGTTGAATTTTTACGTCCGCACGTTCGCTGCGCAGATCGCAAACGTCTCCGGCGGCCTGGCCGAGAAGCTTCGGCGGATTTCCGAAGCGGCGGGGATTGTCGCCGCGGACTTCGCCGACTCGGTTCAGTTGAAGCACACCGCCGTTGCCGGCGTGCTGGCGAAGTTGTACCTGGCCCGGGCCGATAACGCCCGCCCGCACGACGCCAATTGGATCAAAGCGGAGTATTACCGCGACGAATTCAAGCGTATGCAGAACCAGCTCCGCCTGGCGGTGGACATCGACGGCGACGGCGAGGCCGAGCGGACGCGAACCCTTGGCAACGTTTCACTCAAGAGGGTCTAACCATGACATCAGTGGCAAACGACATCCTTAACGACCTCGCCGAAACGCTCCGCAGCACCGGCGAACTGGCGATGGTTTCCATCGGGCCGATGGGTTCGAACTCGGCTGTCCCGAGTGCGGAAGTGCTTTTCGAGGGCCGGCAGATTTTCCCAGCCGACGACACCGGCGATACTCAATGGGTGCGGCTGGAGGCGGAAATTCTCGTGCGAACCCGTGCGGCGACGGCGATGGAGGGAATCACGCGAACCGTTGACCTCAGCGAAACCCTCGCCGACGCCCTGATGGAAGATCCATATCGCGACGGACTTTGCGGCGATTTGCCCATCGGCCTGGCGACGGAAATTAAAAGTACCCTGCCAGATGACGTTCGCGCCCCGGCAGCCGAGATTCGCCTTGCCGTCAAATGCCACTACGAGCAGGTGGGAGGTGGCGCATGAGCCGTTACGCTCGAATAAAATCCGCCGGGTTCGACGGCGTGTCGCTCTCGCTGCCGATGGGACTTAAAATCTCCCGCAGCCGAAAGCCGTTGCCGGCGACGGCGGATAATCACACCTTCCCCACCAGCCTGGAAACCGCCCCGGCGACGCTCACCGCCGAACTGCGAACCCGCGACACCGCCGCGGCTGAAGGCCTGGAGTTGGGGCGGGAAGGGACGCTGAGCATCGAGGTCGTCTGTGCCGACGATAACACCTCACGGACAATTACCCTCACCGGCACCGTCCTGGTCGGATGCGAACTGGCCTACTCGCAGGCAAACCTTGCCGAGGCGACGCTGAGTTTCGCCGTCCGATCATCCGACGGCACGACCGATCCATTTACCGCGGGAGCAGCCTGATGACCAGCCTTGATTCGCAATCGTTATTTTCGTCCGGGCCTTGCGAGATTACGCCCGGCCCGTGGGAGCGGCAGACTGTCCGCCGCGGATTCGTCGGTCTTGACGGCGAGTTGGTGTTCGACCTCGGTAAACGCAGCCGTACCGTCGTCCAGACCGGCAGGCTTTCCGCCGGCAGCGCCTCGGCTTTGCAATCGCTTATCGACGCGATCCAGGCCAAGGCCGACGGCCAACTCCACAGCCTCACCGACAATCACAACCAGACATATTCCAACGTGCTGCTGGAGAGCTTCCAGCTTGAAACGCCGCTCCGTCGCGGCAGGGCGTTCTACTGCGACTATCGAATCACGTACAGGCAACTGCCATGAGCCACGTAGTAATCGACAATATCGACCGGCTGGAACTGACGCCGCTGGGCCGGCCACTCGGCTGGAAGCTGGCCTTCCGGTCGGCGAACGCCGGCATGGTGCATCAGTTGTACGTCAACGGGCGGCTTGGGGATTTTACCGATCTGCCGGAGCAGCGGACGTTTGAAATTACGGCTGATGATACCCCGCGAGAGCTTGCCGTTGCGGCTGTCGCGTATGACGACCGGGCAGTGGATTTTGCCGACGAACTGCCGGATATCGTCGGTGAGCCAGGCTGGGCGTATCGGCCTGTCGTGGTACGAAGCATTACGCATTGGCCCGGCGATCAACTGGCGGTGTATCACGATAACGCCACCGGCACCGTCGGTGAGACGCCGGCGATTCTCCGCGACATCTGGCCGCCGTCCGTTCCGCACTGGGGGTTCGGCCTGGGCGAATTCGGCAGGGGGGGCTTCGGCATCGACGGCGACCGCGGGCCTGGTTTCGGGGCCGGCAACTGGGGCGTCGGGCCGTTCGGCGTCGGGGGAGATTTGCTGGACATCGAACTGCCGCTGACCGTCGAAGGCCTGCACCATATCGAACTGCGGGTTCGCTCCGCCGACGGGGAGGAATCCACCGCGACGGAAGAAACCCACCAGGCCCATCCGCCGCCAAACCCGGCTGCCGGCCTGACAGCCACCAACTACAACCCCGCCACCAACCAACTGACTTTGACAATAAAACAATGACTAATGACCAATGTCTAATGACTAAACAACGGGAAAACAGGAACCGGGAACCAGGAACTGGGAACCGGGGGAAAAACAGGAACAACTAACAACGGGAACTGGGAAACAGGAACCGGGAAAAACAGGAACCATGAACAACAACACAACACATTGTCGCCGTTTTGCTTTGCTGTGTTTTTGTTGTTCCCGGTTCCCAGTTCCTGGTTCCCGGTTCCTGTTTTTTACCAATGACTGAAAACGCAACGAAAACAATGGAGATAACCAATGACTGAATCCTATCTTACCGACAGCGAATTGAATGCACTTTCCGGCACTTCCGACTTCGAGCAAGAGGTTGCTTTCCCGACGATCTATGAGTCGCCGTATTACACGTCGTTCTACAAAATGCTCTACCGCCTGCTGGACGTCGCCCGCCGGGCCGGCGACCTGCGCGTCTTCAAAGACGGCGACCTTACCTTCGGCGTCCGGGCCGGGCGATACCTCAACGGCGACACCGCCGTCAACTACGCCGGAGTTTCCGAACAGTCGCTTACGAATAACGCCACGAATTACATCTACCTCACCGCCGCCGGCGTATTGACGGTAAACACTACCGGATTTCCCACGGCCTCGGCTACGCCGCACCTGCCCCTGGCGACTATCGTAACCGCCGCAGGCGTTTACGATCACGACGACATAACCGACTATCGAGGCCGGACAATGCTGACCGTCTGCAGCGGACTCACCGCTGCCGACATGGCCGAGGCCGCTGCCTTTTTCCAGGCCACTAACATCACCGGCACCGAAGCTGAAACCCTTTCTGACGGCTCGGACGCCGACGCATTGCATTTGCATCCGACCAAGGCTGATAAAGTAGCTGCCCCGACGGCCGGTAATTTTGCGGCCCTGGACGCCAACGGCAACTTGGCCGATTCCGGCCACAAAGACAGCGACTACGAAGACGCCGGCACCATGACTACGCACGAGTCAACCTATGACCACACTGATTTACCGTCTGCCACAGAGAAAGATGCCTTGGAAGGTACATCCGGCACACCGTCAGTCGGGAATCCGTATGTTACAAATACCGACTCGCGGAACACAAATGAGCGAACGCCGACCGATAGTTCCGTTACCGTCGCGAAGCTTGCCGCCGCTCTACAAGACTTGATTCCGACGATTGTATTGACTGGCACTGATGATGCGGACGGCACTGGTACAATGGCGATTCAAGTCAAGGATGTTGCCGGGAACAATCTCGCAAAAGAAATATTCATGCGTGTTTGGATTGCCGATGCCGATAAATCCGAACCAGATCCACAGACTGTTTTTTCTGTACTCACTGGCGAACAAATGCGAGAGGTTGAAGCAGATGCGGACTACGAAGTAATCACAAACAGTAGTGGTTACGCAAACATGAATATCGATACGGCCACAAATAAGACCGTCTACGTCATGGCTACAATTGACGGGATAGTCTATTCCGGCAGCGTCGCGATTACCGGGAACCCGTAAACAACAATGTCTAAGGCCTAATGTCTAATGACTAAAAAACCACAACCGCAACAAATCAAGTTTGACTTGTCCCTTGGGGACGCCGTGTGGCCCGCCGTGGAGGCTGTGGCCGCAAAGCCCGGTGTTCCCGCCGTGGCCGGTAAGCCGTCCGAGACACTGGCGATTACCGCCCGACTTATGCCTACGCGTACCGACCGCACAAAAGACCGCGACGGCTGGTATCTCGCCGAGATTGACGGCCCCCCCCTTGGGGCAGGCCTGGGGGCAAGCGTGGAGTATCGCATCCTGCCCGCTGCTGGGGAAACCCCGGAGGCCACGATGAAGGCCACCGTCGCCGATTTGCTGAACAACATGCTGGAGACCGGAGACGATAGGTTTGAGGGAAATCTGCCGAACAGCCAACCCTCCGGCCTACAGCCAGCCGCCTCAAGTCTGCCCCCGGAGACCCATAAATGAGTAGTGAAACTATAGCCCATATAGACTTTGAGCCGGAGTTCGCGGCCGAAAATCTGACTCCCGTCGAGGCCGGAGCCAGCACTGCGATTCGTGGGGACGGCTCGCCGACAGCCCGGGGCAATAAGATTCTACAATGTACTTCTGTCGGCACAGATGCCGCTTACGTTACTCGCAGTCTGTCCCATACGATTACTCCCGGAGATTGGATACAGACGGGGTTTTATTTCAGGCCGATAGTATTTCGCCAATCATCAACCTATCCTTATCGCGCCAGAGTTTTTCACTTGAGCGCTTCCGGCACGACATACGCCCGACTTTATTTGAGTTATGCCGGGAAAATGAAGCTGCAAATAAATGCTGATTCCGGGTATGCCTGGTTAACCGAAACATCTGCGATAAATATCAATGTGTTGATATATGTGGTAATAGCGTATAAGAGAGCCACGACAAATATAGCCTGCGACGGCGAGGCTGTTTTGTATTTTAATGGCGTCGCGGTTTCGAGTTTAACCGGTATCGATAATTACGATCGCCTGGCCACCACCTTAAGTTCCGTATTGTTTGGCTGTATATCCGACAACGTAGATAACGCTTATGATTTTGATGAGGTCAAAATCGCCGACAACTACCCGGAGCCTTACGTCGCTACGCCGGAAATTTTAACACCATGTCCGGCCCGGACGGTGGTTTTGTATCGCCAGGCCTCCGCCGACAGCCAGGAATTTGCGTACTATTGCCACAGCCAACTCGGCGTGCCGCTGTCGAATCTCTGCCCGTTGCCAAACGCATCGGCGAATGAGGTCCTCGCTGATTACGCGACATTCCAGGCCGAGGTCGAGACAGATCTCGCCGCATGGCTTGGCCGCAACCCGACCGTCGCGGCCAACTGTACGCATTTTTTAATCGGCTACGGCGTACCGGGATATTTTATGCACTCCGGCAACCGCCACTCGGCCACCGCGCGATTGATGAACTACGGTACTGCATTCACCGGCGCGATTGACAATCCTCTATACCAGACGACCGATCGATTGACAAAGACCGCACTGGCCGGAAAATACCTCTGCACACGGATCGACGCGCAGAATCTCGCAGCTGCCAAGACGATACTGGACAATTCAGACGCCGATATTACCGTAACCGCTACCGACAAACTTTACACCGACGAAACCGCCTGGGCGGCAAGCCTCGCGGCGCAAAAATTGCGCATCGAGACAGCGGCAATCCCGGCGCAATTGACGAATGACGCATTCACCTTCGGCGATGCTACGTCGTTATCGGCCTTCGGTTCACCCGCTGGAAGCCGGGTTGCCTTCGTAGACGACACCGCCAATTCCGCCGACACACTCCGGGCTACGAGCGAGGCATACGACGCTTTGGCAGCCGATTACGCCGCCGCGATGGGATTTGCCGATACCGTCGAGACGCTGGACGTGGAGGCGTTTTTTGAGATGCTGCGATCCGACGGAACATTCGCCGAGGCAATGATGGTCGCCGCCAATAAAATAGACGGCTACCTCGTAACCGCCGGGGCCGGCCTGTTCGGCGTAACGTTCCGGCAGGCGGGCTATAACATCTATCGCGGACTCACCCAGGACGACATGACGCTGGTGGCTGCACCTCGTAGCGGTGTTACCGAAGTGGACATCTCTCAGCCGGGCGACACTGCCTACTGGTACAAAATCACAGCCGTCTCCGCCGCCGGTGTGGAGGAGCATAACACTCACGTTATGTGCCTGGCCGACATCGACGAGGCGGACGAGTTGCAGCCGTCGCCGCTTCCGGTTCCCGTGGAACTGACCGCGGAACTGACGGCGGAAGATTCGTTGAAACTGGGGTTCTGTTGGGAGATTCCGCCGGGTTATGCCCAGCCGACCGGCTTTGAAGTCTTCAGCGATTCCGGCAGCGGAACGCTGGACATGGAAAATCCCGTAGCCGTCGTTTCGATAACGGCCGTCGACCACCTGGAACACTCCGCCGTCGTGAGTTTTTCCACACTTCCGATCCAACTGGCGGTTCGTGCGACTCGTGATGCCCAGGCCGGCCCGCTCAGCAAAACGCTCATTGTCCCTGCCGCTGCCCCGCCGCTGCCGCCCGTAACGCTATGAGGAATCAGCCATGCAAACCGTAACACTCCAGCCGCACAGTCGGCAAAATACAATTCTGCATCCCGGGCCTGCGCGGGTATACATAGACGGCCGACGGCGACGCGACCTGCGTGTAACCACGTGGGAAGTCTGCAACGCCCCGGCCTTCGGCGAGGTTTGTCTGGAAGCGGCAAGCGGTTACATTCAGCAGCTATTTCGTCTGCCGCGGGTTGGGGCGAGGGTGCTTGTGAAGTCGCCGGTCGGATTCGGCCTTGGCGAGTTCCACGGCGTTGTCGTCCAGCATGAAGTCGAGGTAGGCGATGATGGCGAGCGTCTTGTCGCGATGGTCGAGCATCGGCTGACTACCGGGCTGAACCGGGCTTTGCTTGGCCGATGGCATGACAGCGACGGTTCTCCGGTGTTGCTGGGAAATATGCCGCTGGAATTCAATACCAGCCCGGACACACTTGCCGGCGGTTCGTCGCACAGTCTTCCCTCCGGCAGGTCGGTTGTTTTCGCGGCCTGCGGAGATACGCGGCGGTGGACGGTTGCCGACGGGTTGGCGTATTTGCTGGCGGCCCATCTGCCTGCCGGCATCAAGTCGCCGGGCTTGTCGGAGTTGAGATATCTCTGCGGCGATGTGGACCTCGGCCGATATAACGCCACCGGCAGGACGCTTGGTGAGGCGCTGATCGACATTGCCCATCGCGGTGGGCTGGAAATCCGCTCGACGCGAACCGGCCTGGGTGTGGTGGTGTATAACCCCGGCAGGCAGGGCCGGCGTAGCCGCGTGCGGCTCCAGAAAGCCGGCGAAACGCTGGATCTGTCGAAAACGAATCTTGCCGGTGGGTGCATCCTGCTGGGCACCAGGCCATCGCGCCGACCTATTCGCGTGCTGGGAGCGCCCAGGCAGTACGAAGCGACGTTCAGCCTTCAACCCGGCTGGGATTCCAGCGAAGAGACAGGCCGCTGGCGGGATTTTCTCCACGACGATTCGGACGACTGGAATGCACATCGCGACGTATTCCGCAAGTGGGTGCTGAACGAAAATGACCGGTACGACGGGCAGGAGTATGATTTTTCCGCATTGAGCGACGAGGACTTTATCGCCCGCCGGGCCAGGCGTTTTCTGCCGTGCGTCTCGACGAATTCGGAAAGTCGCAGCCGCGGCATTGTCGTGGAATTTCGCCTTTCCGATAGCGATTCGTGGCAGCGGTGGGCCGGGTCGGTGTGGGTCTCCGACGAGGAATGTTCGATTCGTCTGGGTGGTGGCGCTTTGCCGGGCGAGTTTTTCGCGGCGGCGGTTTCCGGCGGGGTGGAAGTTCGCATCACGGCTTCGGTCGAATCCGATCGGCGTATCGAAGCGAGGCTCGGCGGAGACGTCAGCCTGCCGACCAGCCTGCACGACCTCTCGGCCCAGGCGGGGTGGTGGGCGATTCATTCCTCCAGCATCTTTGCCGGCGGCAGTGGAGGCGTATCCGTAGTTCGCGACGATTCGGCTAGGCTGAGAATCCATGCCCGCCGTAATGCGGAATTCTACGCCCGAGCCACCGACGCGACACTCCGGCTGGGCTGGATCGACACGTCCTTCCACGCCGGCGACATCGTCAGCCGCGTTGACGGGCGATGGCTGGAACTGTTTTCCAATCCGCAAAGCCGCCCGTATGTCCATTCCGTCCGGCACGATTTCGGCCCGGCCCGGCAAACCCAACTCATTCTGAAAGGCTGATTATGTACGTGAATTCCCGTCCCGTCGACGCGCTGGGTCGCTTCGTCCAGGCTGGCCCCGCTTGCGGAGTGCGGCTGGTCAGGCTCGTCGAGCTTGACGAGTACAACCGTTATACCGCCAATCCGCTGGAGTTCGACGCGGACGGCGACGTGCAGGTTGACACTGACGTTACGCTGGTCGTAACGAACCTCGCCGAGCCTGCCGACCAGGCCGGCCAACTCGACGCCGACACCGACGCGGTCGCCGTGGACGTCGATGGTTGCTGGATTATCTGTGTCCGGCAGGCTGGGTCGGCGATGTTCCCCGCCAAGATTGCCAGCTCCTCCGGTGGGGCGGTCTACTCGGTTCGCGAGCAGAAAATAAGCGCAGCCGGCGTATTCAGCGACGCCGACGACACGACGAACATCACCGCCCAGAATCTCGCGGAATTGTCGCTTGGGCCGGGCGCGGCGGTGGACAACGACACCATCGTGCTGGTTACCACGCTAACCTCCGCCGGAACTCCGCCGACGTTGATGTACGTGTTCGATCATCCCACATACGCCAAGTACCTGAGCTGACATCATGAGCTACAGCCCCGCATGGACATACCAGAACGGTTCCGGCCGAGTCGAAGCCGGCTCGCATTTCGCCCGGCAGATCGACATGACGGAACTGACTGCCGCAATCACCCGGCGCAGACGGCTGGTGTATCAGAACGACCTGGCCGTTACGATTCCCACGTGGGTTTCGCCGGCGCCGATTAACACATTCCGCAGCGAATTGCTTAGCCTGCTGAGTCCGGCTACCGGCAGCTTGGGCGGCAGCCCGCCGACACCGTCGGGCATGAAATGGCTATGGCCGGAAGCGGGGGGCGACGAGAATAAAATCATCGTCTCCGGTTCGCCCGGTCAGGGAGAAGTGAGCCTGCTGGCGAAGATCACGCCCAGCGGCAATTGGACCGACCCGTCGTTTACCAGCGGGCAGACCGCCGTTCGGGCGGTGCACTGTAATGAGCTTCGCGCTGCTACGGAGGCGATTCGGCGAGGCCGATGGGATTTGCCGATTTACTTTTCCGCCGGGCTGTTCTCGATTTTGCCGGACACGACCTGGCTGAGCCAATGCATCGCCCACAGCGAATATGGCGAGCTTCGCAGCGCCGGCTATGCCATCCTCCGCATGGAAGGTGCCAGCCCCGTCAAGGGCCTGACGAACGTAACCGTCCGCAACAGCAGCAACATTAAAATCACCGCCGACGCCGCCTGTACCGTGTACGTCTACCACTGCCTGCGACACATCGATTTCGACACCGACCCGCCGACATGGAATCAGTACGACCCCTCCGCCGGCGGCAATTGGTCCGGTGGGCTGGGCGCAGGCGATAGTACGTTGATCGGCTCGCTGAGCCTCACCGCCGGCCAACCCGGCACGTTGAGCGGCTCGGCGGTGCAGTCCGCCTTGCAGAATATGGTCGACGGCAGCAATCAGAATTTCCTCATCCGCCGGGGAGACACCGGCAGCGAAACCATTCAAATCAGCGGAAGTTGCCGGGTCGAATTCGACCTGGACTCCCCGCCAAGCTAACGGAGAAATATCATGTTGAGCATTGTTTCCAGTCTGACCAGTTTCGGCGCTGCCGGGCTGATGGGCGCGCTTTGGCTGTGCGAGCGAAAACTCAATCGAGATCGCGAGCAGCAGCTAAGCCAAAGCCATGACCGCATCGGCCGCGACGAGCAGAGGCTTTCCTGCCTGACCGACGTCGTCGACAAAAACACCTCCGCCATTGTGCGGTTCATTCAACATCAAAAACAACAGTCCGAACTAATCAAACACATCCTGGAGGAATTACACCATGGCCGTATTCAATAAATTACGAATTATCGCATTGTGCCTCCTGCTCGTCCTGGCGGCTGGTTGTTCAAGCCCGGCGGCGACGCTGGAACTGCTGTCGGTCGGCAGGGAAGCCCTGGCCTCGGCCCGCACATCCCAGGAACAATCCCACGCCGCAGCCGTGAGGAATTACCAAAAACAACTTGCCGCACTGGACGCCGCCTTCGATGCCGACGTTCGACTAGCCGCTGCCGGCGGAATCAAAAACGCCGCCGGCAAGCCGGTGGGCCTCTCTGCCGATTGGGTTATTTCGGCGAGGAAGGGATACGCCGCCGTTCGGAATATACTTGCGCAGCAGGCCCAGGCAGCTCGCGATGTCCATGCCGTTGAACTGGACAACCTCCGGGCCGGCGACGAAGCCCTGCAAATGGCGGCGGAGTTGACCATCGCGCAATGGAACATTGCCGAGCGGCTGAAGCAGGAATTTCGAAAGCTGCAAAATCGCATCGCAGCCGACAAAAAATAATCGCACGACTTCTATTTACTTCTCAAAGGAGACAAACCCCATGCCGAATGAAATCGTGAAAAATGCCGTAAACAAAGCCACCCGACAAGCCTACGATGATTGGGCAGTCGCCCATCCGTCCCTGGCGGCGGTGATCGACCAGGTTTCCATTACCGAGCGGGCTGCGGAATCTCTGCGGAATTCGGCCCAGTACAAACAGGCTGTCGCGGCTTACCATCAAAGCCGAAACGAAGCCGATCTGCTCAACCAATTGGCCAACATCGCCGGGCCGGTCATTCAGTCAATTCTGCATCTGTAGGGAACCTATAAACATACACGTCCGTTGCACGTAACCAATAAATCTCACGAACCTGAAAGGAAATTCCCATGCGTTCATTTCTTCAACGAATCTCGTCCCGCAAGTTTCTTGTCGCCCTGGCTGTGCAGATAGCCTCAGTGGCGGCGATATTTCAGCCGGAACAGGAAGCGGCTTTCGAGTCCGCCGCGGTTCGCATCGCCGCGCTGGCGACCCTGTTGCTGGCTGGGCTTGGATACGGAAAAATCGAAGCCGGCGTCGATGCCAAGTCGCAAAATGTCGGTGCGTCGCAGCCGGACGCAGCCGGTGCTGCCGATAAACGCGAATTGCCCTGACGGCGGGTTTGGGGTACGATTCCGGCATGAATCAGTCGTTTGTCATTCTCGCCCACGACGGGCATGGGCCAAGCCATTTCGACCTGATGTTCTCTATAGGCACAGCCTTGGCGACGTGGCAATGTCCGCGGGACCCGGCTGGGTTGCCGGTCGGCCAGTCGATGTCGTGTCAAAAACTGCCGGATCACCGGCTGGCGTATCTCGATTACGAAGGGCCGATCAGCGGCGGTCGCGGCAGCGTTCGACGCGTCGAACAAGGCCGATACGAAGCTGCGTTGGTATCGGAGGAGCGATGGGACGTGCAGATTATCGGTCAGGGCATGGAAGGCCGATTTATACTGCGCCGCCTCAAAGACGACAAATGGACACTCCAGCGGAGGGAGTAAAAAACAGGCCTGCCCCTTAGGGGTTTGAGGCCGGAGGCTTGAGACTGGAGGCAAATCGCCAAATGGCCAACCCTCCCGCCTACAGCCTGTTTTATCACCGTGTGAGGCTCATTATTTCGGTTCGGCTGGGACGAAATGCAGCTTCAATTCGCCGTCCTCGATATCTATGCGGCGCAATTGTTTTGGTTTTTTTCTCGATATGGCGATTTTCGTGGGGATGGGGGTTTCGCCTATGGAACCGATAATCGTCGCTATCATGAGATCCAGATTGCGAACCGACATTCGGTTGAGCTTCCCGGATTGAGACTGAGGCAATGTTTTTTGCAATGCCTCAAGCCCCTCGCTGATTATGAATTGCGGCACGGGCATACGCCCGATTCTGACCTGTTCCAGATTTACAGTCAGTCTGCCGTCATCGGTTATCATGAATGATAAGTCCAGCGAGATAACCTTTTTGCTGCTCCGCGTTTGAACCATGATGGTCAGCACGCCGTCGTCCATTTTGACCATCGGGTCGAGGAATCCCGCTTTGTCCATCGCCTCGAAAAGCTCGGTGCTTTTGCTGGCGGCGTTTTTCTTGCCCAACCGCAAAAAAGCGATCTCGTCCAGCGAGGCGAGGTAATGATTCAATTCGTCTTCTGTTATTGTGTGCGTGAACGGCTTGACGTCTTCGAATTTGTTCAGCAAATCGTTAATCGCCTTATTGGCGAATTTCCTGGCGACGTTTTGCCGCTCCTGCTGCGTTAATTGGCGAGGTTCATAGTCTTGCGGAACCATACTTGCAAGCAGGAAAGTAATCGCCAAAGCCAGCATCAAGCCGAAAATCACTATCAAAATCGCGCCACGGATCGTCTTTTTTAATTTCATGAATTATTCCTGTTTTATTGCTGCTTGTCTCGGAGAAAGTGTGCGCCATTTTCGGCTGGTCTGCAAGCGTTTTCATGGAGTTGTCTCGTCCCGGAAAAATGCCCGGACTATCGGGCGGTATTCCGTGGGGACGTTTTCGCCTTTCAGGGCGGCTGCGGCATGGGTTTGTGCGGCTGTCCATGCATCGTCGAAGCTTACGGCGGCGGGGGTGGTGGGGTGCAAATTTTTGCCGCCGTGCGATTGAATCTCGGCTGCGTACAGGGGGTTGTAAACGTTGACGGCGAGGCCGGTATCGTCGCTGGGCTGGAGCTTGCCCGTTGTATCCTGGCCCTTGCCGATGTCGGCGGTTTTTCCGGCTTGGCTTTGCCTGGTGTGGCTCAACTGCAAATCCCGCTGCACGTCTGGCGGTAGAACTTCACGCAGATTCACGCCCGCTTGCTTGAGGGCCTGGATCAGTCGGCGGAGTTTTGCTTCGTCGGGAACTTCAATCACCCTCGCCAGTTCCGTGAGATTTTCGGCGGCTGCGGTGTTGTTTGCCTTGCGAGACGCGCGGCGAAACGCCTCGGCAACCGCTGCCCGGCGAGCCTGGCTCATCGCGTCCAGCGAGCCGATCATCCTGTCGGCGTCGCCGGCGGTCTGGCTGCGGCCACCAGCCAGCCAAGCCAGCACCACGCAGATAAGCAGAGCCAGCAGCCCGGCGGCGGGCGTTTTTTTCGTTCGCGTCCATACGTCGGGTCGGGCAGGGAGTTTTGTTTTCACCGCGGCGGTCGCCTGGGAATACACCGCGATGGCCGCCGGCGTTTCGTCGCCGGATTCCGCCAGTTCCACCGCCGTTGCCAATTGCTCGGCAAGGTGAAATCGCCGATCCAGGAATTTTGCCGCCTGCGATGTGGTAACGCCGCGCAACAAAGCTGTCGCCGCTCCGGCAAGGCCTCCGGCGAGCAGGAACAACCACGGAAGGGCGGTGAGGTTTGTTTCCGGCAGGGCTGTCGCCGCGAGGCAAATTACCACCGCACAGACAATCTCGGCTGCGATGGCAGCCATCGCGGAAAACTCCACGACCTTGGCGAGGAGCATCCGCCGGGCATGGGGCCGAATCAAAATGAGTACCTCTTGTCGCATGGATGTATTGTACCACCGGAACGGGAGAAATCACCTTTTAAGGGAAAAGCCAATGACCAATGTCTAATGACTAATGACCAAACCAAAGTCTGGGTGGCATGACTTGCTTGCAAGCCATGTGTTTTTCGTCCCGCGTGGGGGCAAGCACCCACCCTACAGCGGCCGGGTGTTTTACTGGAACAACGTCCCGTGGGGTTCCTGGTCGGCGTAGCCGTTTTTCAGGAAATACTTGATGGCTTCGTCGGTGGTGCGGAAGATTTTTGTGCAGGTTTCGGTGATGAACGGCGACGGTTCGCAGGCCGGCTTCCATACCACGAAGACGTCGCGTGTGCTTTCGTGGGCGTGTTGCAGTTCGCGTTCCACGCCGCTGGATATCGCCGGCTTGCCGTCGCGCAGTGCCGGTATGATCGAGACGATCATGTCGGCCTGGTCGATCAACTTGAAGTCCCGCACGTAAATCTGTCCGTCGATGTCGGGAATAATGCCCAACACTTCCTGGACGTCCATGGTTACCCGCCGGTCCTGTTCGCCGATGTCTACCGTGCGATGGCCTTGGCGTGCGGCATCGATGGCGGCGAAGCTGAGCGGTTTTTCCGTTTCCATGTCAGCGGGGTCGAAGCATATGAAATGCCGCTTCATCTCGCGGCGGAATTCCTCGATTTCCCGCAGCACGTCGGGCATGTCCATCACGTGTGACATGGGGAAGCTGAGGTAGGCTTTTTTCATTTCCGGGCGGAACATCAGCCGGCTCATCGTCTCGGCCAGGATGTCGTCGCCGCGAACGCAGATGTAGAAGCATCCGTGGCCGCGGACGATCCGGCTGAGCAGCTCGGTGGCGAGAATTTCCTCCTCTCGCCAGACCATGAGATCCTTGAGACTGTGGTCGGCTTGGGCGTCTCTTTTCAGCCGGCGGTAAACCTGGTCGATGCTGTCGACCAGCACGATATACAGGTCGGCGTCGAGCTGGATCATCTGGTCGTGGTCGAAGGCGAAGAACAGCCCGTGGTGCCAGCGGAAAGTGGCGTGGGTGTTAACCAGGATATTCGATTCGGTTTTGGAGGCTGCGAGGATGTCCTTGAAGACGCTGCGGCGGAGATTTTCCAGTCGGCTCAGCGGCAGGTCGAGTATTTTGCCCCGGGCGACGTCGGGGGCTTCGCGGTACATCATATCGCCCACGTGAAATGTTTTGAGGCGATGGCCCTGCTCCGCGGCGATTTCAGCGACACGGTCGAGAAACTCTTTTTTGTCCAGGCCTACTTGTCCGGTAACTACTACTTTCATAATCCTGCTTTCTTAAAAACAAATCCGAAATCCGAAACAAATTCAAAATCCAAAAATTTCAAAAAGCAAAAACAACAATACCATGCGGAGTGGGTGTTTTGTTGAATTTCGTATTTCGATATTCGGATTTATACATCAACAATGATAAGCCACATAGTAGCACTAATACACTTTACTTTTGCCGGAGTCCAGCCATTCCGTGAACAGCTCTACGCATGGCTGGCGCATGAAGTTGCCCACGACGTCAACTTTGCTGCGGCCGATGGATTTCATCTGTTCGTTCGAGATGTGCAGTTCGTTGAAACCCGCGGCATGTGCGTCGACGATTGTGGCTCCGAAAACGATTCGGGAAATTTTCGCCCAGTGGATTGCGGCGAAGCACATCGGGCACGGTTCGGTGGTCGAGTAGATCACGCAGTCGCCCAGGTCGATGGTGTCGAGCTTGCGGCATGCCTGGCGAATCGCGCATACCTCCGCGTGTGCGGTGGGGTCGGTCTGGTTCCATACGTTGTTGTGGGCCTCGGCGATTATTCGCTCGTTTTTGACGATGACGGCCCCGAAGGGGGTCTGCCCGTCGGCGATACCGGTCCGGGTAACTTCGATTGCCCGTAGCATGAATTGTTCGTTTGTCGCGTTTGTCATGGTTGTAATCTTCCTTTTTCGCAAGGCCGCATGGTTAAGGAGATTTTACAGACGAATACCGCTGACAGGTAGCCCGGAGTGTTTTTATTTTGCGGATAAAAAAAAGGAACCGGCTTTATGACCGGTTCCCGTGATTCAAAAACCCTGCTGTGTTCTGCTTGCGGGAACAACGACAAATTGATGTGGCAAGGCCTTATTTGTCCATATTCTTTCGAGGCACCGCCGAGGTGGTGAAGCTGTAGCTCTGGCCGTCAATGAGCAGTACCAACTTGATCCTGGCGAGAGTTGTATACAGCGTGCTCTCTTCGAGAACCTGCGTCAGGTCTATTGTGAAAGACTGTACGGAGACGTCGTCTTCGCTGCCCAGCAGTTCGTGGGATGTGCCGTCCTGTATGTATGAGAACACGCCGGTGTCCGTATTCAGGGAGTATTGAAGGTACGGGTCTGTGGGGCCGTCCGGATATATTTTCAACAGATTGGCGGAGCAGTCCACATTGTCAGCCATGCGCATTTCCCGCCCCATTCGATCCATGATGACCCTGGCGGCCTGGTTGATCGCCGCGATCTGGTTATTTCCGTCATAGACGGTTAATGACCCGCTCAGGGCGGTAGCCAGCGCAGCCAGTATGATTCCCGTGATAGTTATGGCGATGATAACTTCCACGAGCGTAAACGCGCGGGAGAAATGTTTTTTAGTCATGGCGACACTTCCGTAAAAAAGTACTATTTCTATTCAGTATATTCCGTATATGTGGACATCATTGGTATTACGGTGTAACGTTTGAAGATTCCCAGCGGCACGACATTTTCCGGGTCCGGGGTGAGTATGATGCTCCCGCTGTGGGCAAATGTCTGGCTACCCAGCACCAGGCCGCCGGCACTTTCGCCGCTAAGTTCGCAGTTGCCGATATTACTGGCGAAGCCCGTGCCGGTATCGCTGACATAGTCCAGGTCAGCCATGGACAAAATCGTGCCATCGACCACTGCATTGTCGCGAATATCAATAATCGAACCGACAACCAATCCGACAATTCGCGAATCACTGGAACCGGAGGATTCATCAAAGTCGCCGATGTTGATATTGAAGTTGGGGGCAAGAATCGTTGCGCCGGCCAGTGCTGATTGAATCGCGCTGGCGTTAAATACGGTGTTGCCCGTAAATCCGATAGCGTATTCCTTGAATCGGCAGTGTTTTGGTACTCCGCTTACGATAGGCCCGTTAAATGTGCAATTTTCAAATACAATGTTATTCGCGCCTTCCGAGTTGCTGTAACCGCTGCGAATGTTCGTATATCTGGCGTAAGTTTCCCAATTGCTAAGGTCTGATGATTCGTCGGTGGCGATGTACGTAATACCGTTAAATGTACAGTTCCTGAAGTGGGCATGGCTACCACAGGGGACATGGATATCATTAAATACCATGGGTGTGCTCTCGGTGCCGTCGTAGCGGGATCGCCAGTAGCTCCGGCTGTGCGACCAGTATTCATAGGTAACTCTCGGCGAATCCGGGTTGGGAGCGGGAGTGGTAACATATTCGTAAGAAGGTTTGCTGGAACGCTGGTTACTCCATTTTATATATCCAGAGGATTGATAAAATGGGGGGCAGTAGACGCTTTCGCCGTCAATCATTATTGATGATTGCCCTTCGGGCAAAACTACCCAGTCTCCAAATTCATTCGGGTATCCATGCAGCCAGTTTCCGCTCCCATCCTTGTAGTTGCTGTCATCCGTTACCAGGCTTTGCGAGTTGCTCTGGTTGTAGGCCAGGGAATTGGAGGGATTCTGGTGCATCGAGGTATCGAAGTCTTCATGGGTGAGGTCCATCACGGGTGGGGAGTCAAACACGATTTTATCAAATATGTCGGGGAAACGTATACCGGGGCGGCTGTCTGAGTAACCGGACTCTTCACCATAAAATTCTTCTTCTGACATCACCGTGTGGATTTCTCCAGTAATCGTGATGCCTTCTTGCGCCCTTAAGGTGGAGTTGGTGTGTCCGATGTCAAACGGATAGGCATGGCCGGAGCCGCACCATGTCCTGATCCAACTGCAGGCGATGTTGCCGTTGATTTCGGTGTTGAGGCCGCGGAGTGTCATCCGGTTTCTAGAGGCAATGGCATAGTTCAGCAGGTCCTTATTGGAATCGACCTCGAACGTCAGGCCGAGCGTTCGTGAGGTGCCGCCGGTGTAGCCGGTTGTAATCAACTGCATCTCCGTTGCGATGGAAGGGTCATCCGGGTCGACGGCTGAGACGTATACCAGCATCGAAAAACTCCGCCCGTCTTCATATGAAATGGGGGCGACATAAATCATATTTATGCCGCTTTGCGTAACTTCGCTAATTGTGGCGCCGGGGAGTTTGGTCTGGAGATGTGTTTTGACTAATTCCAGCATGTCCGGCAGGTCGCCCAGAGTCCGGTCGCTCTGGCAGTCTTTCAGTGTGTAGATCGCGAAATTCATTCCGCTTTCGGCGGCAAGGCGGGCAGCGGCGGATTGAGTCTGGTTATCGGCTTTGCGGAATTCCTGCACGCCCATATCGGCCAAGCCAACGCCCAGGGCGGTCAGAACCGCCAGGACAATCAGTGACATGAGATAAGCGGCACCTTTACGGGAAGACGTTTTTTTGGTTCGGAACTTGTTCTTCATGGGAAGACTCCTTAACTGGGCACACTATTACGTAGTCAATTTAATTATTCGTTGTTTGTTATAAGCCACGAAGTGCTGAGTATTTCGTCGCCTTGATGCTGGATTGTAACGGTTACCAGTACAACGTTGCTGCTTCCTACTGCGACGGACGTTCCGGGATCTGAAGCTGACCGCCAGGACATGGTAATGATTTGAGACCAGCCAGCCAGATCGGTGAGTTCGTTTGGCGTTGTGGGGCTGGAGGCGTCGGGAGTTGCTACTGGCGGGCTGTAGGTCAGGCCGTCGGAAAGGTAAAGGTCGTCCAGATCGTCCACGTAGGTTTGGGCGCTGCCTTCTTCCGAACCTGAACCTGAGCCGGCACCCTGCGGATCGGTAAATGGAAGGCTGGCTGTCCATTCCTGGATTTCCTGCGCAAGGTAAACCGCCCGTGTGCGATGCGAACCTTCGGCGTTCATTTGTGTGCCGGATTTAAAAACACCAACCACAGCCGTCAAGGCAACACCAAGAATGGTGATAGCTATAATAGCTTCTATCAGGGAAAACCCTGATCTTCCCGCTTTCTTGTTTTGCCGACGGGTGACACTCTTGTTTCTCATGGCAGGACCTTTCTGCCCTCCATAGTGGATTTTACGTTAGTATACACTTATTTGACGAGTTTTTGCATAGAAAATTTTGAAAAATTTGCCAAGACCTACTTCATGCCGATTGGCATAGATTCTCATGGCAGTGCCTTTGAGTTTCTCTGTCAGGGTTTTTACGTGAGCATATCCTATTTGCCCATGAGTTTTTGCATGGAAAAAATTGGTAAAAGTATACTCATCGCGATAAAACCCACAACCACGCCCATGAACACAATCATAAGCGGTTCGAGCAGGCCGGTTACCGTTTTGATGGTCTCTTTGAGTTCTTTGCTGTAGTATCTAGATATTTCATCCAGTACCTCGCCAAGCCGGCCTGATTCTTCGCCGGCGGAAATCATCTGCACCACGCTCCTTGGAAGATTGTCGCTGGCCTGGAGTTCATGGACGATTTTACCGCCTTCTTTAACAGTATCGCGCACATCGCGCCACATGTCTTTGTATACGCAATTCCCTGAAATTTCAGCAGTTATGTCAAGAGCTTCGAGAATAGGCACGCCTGCGTTGACCAGTTCGCCCAAGGATTGGAGGCTTCTGGTGATATACAATGCTCGCATCATTTTTTTGATAATCGGTATAGCCAGAAGCATCCGGTCCCACGCTCGCCGGCCGGTGGGAGTACGAACTGTGATGATAATTCCCGTGGCCAGAACTACCACGATGGATAGCGGGATATACCAGTAATTTTGCATGAAATTACTCATCGCCAGGAGGATAATTGTCGGCTTGGGTAGGAGGTGTTCTTTGCCTTTGAAGAGCTTCATGAATTTCGGCACGACCCACTGCAGCAGAAAAACAACTGCGGCGATTGACATCGTAAAGAGAACTATTGGATAGATCATCGCCCCGCGAACCATGCGGTGGGTTTCGTCCTGCTGGTCGAGGTATTCCACGATCCGGTCCAGCATGTGCGCAAATGTACCGGAGATTTCCGAGGCGCGAATCATGTTCACATACAAGGAGCTGAATACTTTTGGGTGTTTGCCCAGTGCTCCGGAAAACGGGATGCCTGATTCCACGTCGCGGCAAACTTCATTGAGTGTCGCCTGGAACCGCATATTGGGCGTTCCGTCGGCGATGGACGCGATGGCGTCTCGGATACTGATACCGGCCTTGATCATAACAGACAACTGCTTGGTGAAACTCATGAGGTCTCTGAGCCCCGGGCCAAACTCCACGCGAACATTCTGCATTCGCTGGTAAAGATTTTGCTGGGAGCCGTCCGCGATGATATTGAGCAGGTATCCCTCGCGACTTTGGGCGATTTGAGTTGCCTCGGCAAGGGATGGGGCCGTTATCGTATGGTATTTGACCTGGCCGTCCGGCATTTGCATTTCACATTTGAACTTTGCCATATTCTGTTCCTAGACTCCAATTTCTTTTCGAAGCTTTACGGCGTTGTTGGCCCGCTCAATTGCCTGGAAGGCGGTGATCCGCCCGTTCAGGTACAATACTTTGATCGCATCGTCCAAGAGACACATTCCCATGGAGCGGTTCGTTTCGATGATGTTGGAAATTTCGTGAATTCTATTCTCCCGGATGCAGTTTCGAACCGCCGGTGTACAGATCATTATTTCCAGGGCGGGAATCATTCCCGGCGTATCCGACCGTGTGAAGAGCGTCTGAGTTATGACGGCTTGAAGAGTATTGGCCAACATGGACAGAATATACTTCTGACGCGCTCCGGGATAAATATCAACTATACGCTCGATGGTCTGGCTGGCGCTTTGCGTGTGCAATGTCGAAAGAACCAAGTGTCCGGTCTCGCCGGCACTGAGTGCGGCGGATGTAGTTTCCAAGTCCCGCATTTCGCCTACCATAATCACATCCGGCGCCTGGCGAAGGGCATGTTTCAGACCACTGGCGAAATCCGGAACGTCGGAACCGACTTCACGCTGCTCTATAAGGCATTGATTACTGAGCAGTTCATATTCAACGGGGTCTTCCAGCGTGATAACATGCTTGCGCTGTGCCTGATTCATGGCGCTGATTAACGAAGCCAGGGTGGTGCTTTTTCCGGAACCGGTGGGACCCGTTACAAGAACCAGCCCCCGCGGCAGGTTGGCAAAATCCTGAACGATGGGCGGGAGGTTCAATACGTCCAGACCAGGAACTTCCGGGGTGATTACACGAAATGCTATTGCAATGGTTTCCCGTTGGTAGTGCGCGTTGACACGGAATCGCCCGACACCCTCAATCCGGTAGGAAAAGTCCAGGTCCCGATATTGCTCAAGTCTCGAGAAACGCTTTTCCCCGACCATTTCCTTGACCATGTTTTCCGAATCGTAAGGCTGGATTTCGCCGTACTGTGTTTCGGTCTGCATTTGTTTGTGAACGCAGATAATCGGGGAATGATACGGCACGATAAAAATATCACTTGCCTGGTTGCTAACCGCATACGTCAGTATATCATTCAGGCTCGACACGATAATTTTTCCTGTTATTGTTGGTTTCCGCGTTAAGATTGTGTTACGCGCATGATTTCTGCCACGGTGGTTAGACCGGCGGCAACTTTTTCGAATCCATCTATTCGCAAATTTCGCATCCCGATTTTTTTGGCATAGTTTCGCAGTTCCATAAGCGAGGGGCAATGGGAGATAAGATCGCCCATTTCATCGTCTACAGTCAACAACTCGTAAATACCAAGCCGCCCTTTGTAACCGGTCTGGCGACACTTTTCGCATCCTGCTCCACGATATAGTTTGATCCCGGAAACACCGCATCGGGTCAGATGCTCCATTTCGCGCTGGCTGGCTTCGGTTACTTCGATTTTGCAATCCGGGCAGATTTTCCGAACCAGCCGCTGGGCGAGAATTGCGTTCAGCGCTGCGCTTATCAGGTACGGCTCGACTCCGATATTAATCAAACGCGTGATGCAGGAGGGAGCGTCGTTGGTGTGAAGCGTGGAAAGAACAAGGTGGCCGGTCAGTGATGCCTGCACGGCGATACGGGCAGTCTCGGCATCGCGTATTTCGCCGATCATAACGACATCCGGGTCTTGGCGCAACAGGCTTCGAAGAGCGATGGAAAAAGTCATCCCGATACTCTCATGTACGTGTACCTGATTGATTGACGCCAGTTCGTATTCCACCGGATCTTCGACGGTGGAGATGTTGAGCTTGCTGCTGTCCAGTATCTGCAAGGCCGAGTACAACGTGGTACTTTTGCCGCTACCGGTCGGGCCGGTTACGAGTATGATGCCATTTGGTTGATGAATCTGATTCTGTATTTCGTCAAGAGTGTCAACCGCCATGCCCAATTGCTCCAAGCCCACAGTAATCGAGCGATTGTCCAGGATACGGATTACGCATTTTTCGCCATGTACCGTCGGCAGTGTGCTGACACGAAGGTCGACATTTCTGCCGTGGACGGTCGCGCGGATTCGCCCGTCCTGAGGCAGGCGCGTTTCGGCGATGTCCAGCTTGGCCATAATCTTCAGACGCGAGAGAATCGCAGCCTGCATCTGGACGGAGGGGGCGGACTGGTCGAACAAAATACCGTCCATGCGGAAACGAACGCGAAGACGCTTCTTGCCGGGTTCGATGTGAATATCGCTGGCTCCTTCGTGGACGGCGCTGGAAATGAGAAAGTTGACGTATCGAATGACGGGGCTTTCGCCGGCCATCTTTTCCAGGTCTTCAACCTGCTCGGCTTCCTCGTCCATCACCTCCACGGAGCCTTCGTCCACGTCGAAGTCGCTGAGGATTTCATCGACTTGTGCGGAAGGCCCAGCCGAAAGCTCGGCGATGGCTTTTTGAATGTCGGCGGGGGGGCTGACCACCAGTTTTACCGACATATTCAGGCGGCGGCGGAAGTCGTCCAGGAGGAAAATGTCCTCCGGATTGGAAATCGCCATAACCACGGAATTCTGGTGTTTGTCGAGCGGAAGTACGGATTTGGCCCGAAGATAGTCCATCGGGAGAATGTCCAGCACGTCCGGGTTTACATCCTGTTCCGTAATTCGGCGAAACGGCAGCTTGAAATACTCCGCAGTAGTCTGAAGGGCGAGCATTTCGTCAATCGCGCCGTTTTTGACCAACGCCTCCAGCACGCTGATGCGTGGGTCGTCGGCCTGCTTTGCCCGAGCCTCGTCCAACAGCTCGGCCGTGATGACTCCCTTGGCAAGCAGCAGACCTTCAGGCCCACGACGGGCTGTCTGATCGGGCGAAGGCTGCCACAGGTAATCATTGCCGGAACCTCCAGACGAATGCGCTGCTGAAAGGTCGCCGGGAAGCTTGATTGATGGTTTCTTATTGTCAACAGGTCCCAAAATACATCTCCGGCAAAACTATTTGCGTCAAGGCATCTTCAATTCAAATCTTTTATTTTTCCACCGCAAAATTACCCGTTTTTTCTCGATTTTATGCACAGTCCAGTCGTTTATGACATCTCCGACGCCGATGAGATGGTTGGCAATAATCGCGGTGGGTGGTTTACCCTCTTCCCACAAAATTGTCTGCAGGCTCAAACCATCCGTTGGGGGAACCTTGGGCGGAGGCCCGGGGTCTTCTGTGGGAGGTGTTGTTACTAAAGTGGTAGTCTCTGTGGGCGGTTTGGGTTTCTCTGGGGTTACAAATTTGAAGAGATTCCCCCTCAATTTCACCAAGGGGATTTGTCTTTCTTTGGCACTGTAATAAACTGCCTGCATCATAACCTGTGTTTTTGGGTTGTCTTTGACCAATGAGGCGTTTGTCATATCAAAGAGTCCAGATGTAACAATTGTTACGTTTAAGTCATTTTCTTCGTTTTTGGCGACAGGTTGGGTTTGCAAGCTGGCGAAATATACCCAGATCATTCCTCCGGCGAACATCAACCCCATCATCACCGAAATACGATTCAATCCGAAAATATTACGAGTTGATTGAGCGGCATCAGTTACCTCTTGCCCAGCCTTTGCAGCGGAATTGCCCGTACCGGAAACCTGCCAACCTTTGCGTGCCTTGTTCATTTTTTCTGGTCCTTAGTTTTTGGGGATAGGACAGCCATGGAGAAGATTGCCCCGACTAAACCTTTTTTGTCCCTGGCATCAGATTCTATGGTGACACGGTTTATTCGTATAACTCTCCTCGGGTCGTTCTCCACTGCGAGAAGAAATGCATAAATATCATGGTATGTCCCGGATGCCCCTATGGTCATACCTCGAGCGTTGTATTGTTTTTCTTTGGGTTCACTGGTGGATATAGGGCGAGGTTTGAGCGTCGATATAGTGAGGTTTTTTTTCAGGGCTATTTCACGGAGCGCGGACCTTGTCGTAACAGTGTCTTCAGCCACGGGCTGCCTGATGCGGATTGTTTCCAGGGCCTTTTCCAGAAACTTTATGTCTTCCCTGATTTTTTGATCCGCTTGCGAGCGAACGAGTTTCATCTTTTGCAATTGTTTGCTTTTGTCCCTGGTTTCAGCAACCATTTTCTCTTTGTCCAATTTTCGCGGCTTAAGGACATACATGTAAAGCCCCACTGGTACGGCGAGCAGCATGGCGACAAAAACCAGTTCTCGAAGTCCGAATTTCATTTTTGCGTCCCTTTCCCGTTGGTTGCATCAGGGCCGTTTGCGGCGTGTATGGTGGGTTTGTCGCTCTTCAGCAGGTTCAATACGTCCAAGTCTTTTTTGACTTTGAGTTTAATCTCAAAGCCGGAGCGGGGGTTGCTTTTAGTCGGCTCCCTGGTCACAGGCCAGGTTGCGTTTTCTTCATCTATTGCATCACAGCGTTTGAGATTCTTAAAAAAATCTTTGACATCATCATACGTTTGGGCATTGCCCTCCAATTCAATGGTAATTACCGGAGATAACGATTCGGTTTTTGGTGGTGGTTTCGTGGAACTTTTGCCGCGTACAGTCTTCTGGTTACCGGAGGATGCCGACGATGCATTGGATTTGGGTATTGTGACGATAATGTTCAGCTTGGTAAGGTTCAGCATATTGGTGCTGCGGGCGTTGGTGATTATAGCCAGCAGATAACTGCGGGGGATACGCTGCGTTACCGTTGCGGCGGCTTCAACCTGTTTCAACAGTTTGTCCCGCTTGCTTTGCAACTGGAAGTACGTTTTGGTTTTGTTGACGGCTTTAGTATACCGGGCGTTTGTTTCGACATATTCTTTTTTCGCCGTTTCCAGTTTGCCACGAGTGGTTCTTTCGATGACAATCAGGCCGCCCATGATCACCGCGAACAACAAAACGCAAAGCAGGTCGATCCGGTATCGCATGCGTTCTTTGACGTAAGATTCCGGCAGCAGGTTCAACTCGCTCATATTTGCTCCTATTGTTTACAGGGCGCTTAAACTCAACCCCGCGCCGACCGCCAGACAGTTCTGGAAGTCTTCGTCGGCTGCTATCGAGCCGGACACATTTTTTTTGTCGGCGCCAAGCATTGCCGCCACGTCGCCGATTTGCGCGGGAAGGTTCAACCGTTGCGCCAGGTTCTCGCAGAGCTTTCTGTCCTGCGATTGGCCACCAGTGAAGACCACCCGCTCCAGGTCATGTTTCCTGAAAGCAGCTTCATAATAACGGATACAGTTCTCAATATCACCATAAATTCCGTCCAGCCACAAATCTATCCATCGCTGGATCTCCGCGCCGGTTGATCCGATATCTTTTCCATACTGCAAATCCTGCCGCATGAGCTGTACTTCATCGGGCGAGATATTCACCGCCTGACCAATGGCTCTGTTCAAGTGGTCCGCCCCGCCGTGAAGGTTCCTGGAAAATTTGATGTGGTCGCCCTGGGCGATAGTTACCTGCGTACCGGCGTTGCCCATGTCCAGAAACAACGTTGTCGCTTCTTCCTCGTCGCTGCCCATCAGGACGGAGAAGCAGTGAACCAACGCCACCTGCTCGACGCTGACGCTCAGCACGTCCAGGCCTATCCGCGTGAACAGGTTCAGGTAGGCTTTGAGGGTCGAAAGCGGCATGGCTACGACGATTACTTCCTGGCGGACTTCGCCCCCTTCGTAGACATCCCCAGCCGGGATATGCCGGAGCACCGCCTCGTCGACGGGATAAGGCAGTTCCACTCGCACTGCCTTGATTACGGCGGTGTTGATTTCTTTCATATCGCGCTTGTTCACGCGGATGTGACGGACGAAGGTATCCGACGCCGGTAGGGCGAGGACACACTTCTTACCCTTGAATTTCTGCTTTTTGATCGTCTGGGGGAGGTGCTTTGCCAGGTAATCAAGCCGGCCTAATTGATCCGTGCGGAGATGCTTTGGTATAGAGATTGTGCTACAGGCCAACAGCTCCGTGTGATCACGAACATGACACAACTGAACAAGCTTGGCGGCACTGCTGCCGAGATCTACCCCTATCGGCAGAATTTTCTTCCGTGCCATCTAAAATCACCCTGATAACTTTTCCCAGAAATCTACGATAAACACAACAACGGCCTGACTTACGCGCCAGACCGCCCTCGCACCCCTCCAAAATAATATAACAAAACTACCGCAACCTTACAAGGCTGCCGATAGTCATTCCCTGCTATCCCCCACAAAAAACCAGATTACCATCCCGGCCGATACGTGGCACAACTTAAAGCCACACCCGGCCGGGACGATATTCTGGTTAATACCCCAACCTGAATAAGCGGAGGGGCTCAATTTCAACTAGCTACCTGCGACAGTAACACTACCGTCAGCCGCTATGGTGATAACAATCGGGCAATTCCAAGTTCCAGTCATACCATCAGGAACGTCTTCGATATAGCCCTGGTCGACCAAATTTGTGACCGTAGAAGCGGTTTGATCTGCTTTGTTCTTGTAGAGTTCAAACGCGTTGTTGACGATCTTCGCATTGGACAGTAGAACGGCATCTCTCGCTTCGTCCGTCGAATCCGTGAAATACTGCATGACGACGGTCGCCAAGATACCCAAGAGTACCACGACGATTAGGATTTCGATCAGGGTAAATGCTTTTTTCTTCATTGTACATCTCCTTAAATAAAAAGAATGATAGGAATGGAACCAGCTACAACACGATAAAATGAAAACAATCTATAGTTAAACGCGGCTGCCGAAATAAAAAATATTAATTAAGGCATAACTATTTCTGAATGAACTTCCAGCCAGCCACCTTGTTGTTTCCAAATATGGAGCTGCTCACCAAATTGTCAAATCCTCCCTAACTGCTCGAAGGAATTATAACATCCATACGGGTTTTTCTCAAAAAAAAAATCTAAAAAAACTCAAAAAAATCCAAAAAAAAGAAAATGTCGGATAGCCGGGTGCCATGACGAAAATGTTAGCGACAGTCACGATGTTACAATAGCGGGATAATTCACAGGCGGCGGGGTGGGGTGTGCTCCCGCCAGAGCATATCACACTCTTTCTTAAACAGCTTCAAAACATCACAGGGGATCAGGGATTCGAACCCCGACTAAATGGACCAGAACCATTCGTGCTACCGTTACACTAATCCCCTAAGGGATGCGGCAATTGTCGCCGCGTTGGATTGGGGTTTATATCGTAATGGGTTTAATTTTGCAACCGATTTTCGAATATTATCCGGTTATCCATTTGCCGAGGATATCCCAGCGGGCGGGATCGACAGGCCCCCAGAACAGCCAGGCGATGTTCGCCAGCGTGATGAGGTCATACGGCAGCGACATGCGAGGCCAGTACCAGGGCTGAATTTTGTGATACCACCTGCCTTGCCGCGGGTCGGTCGGCGGGTTTTTGCCCTCCATGACCGCCTTTGCGTAAAACAGCCGACGTAGAGCGGTGAATGCGGGGGAAATCGCCTGCTGCACCACCAGCGCCCCGGGATTGCACCCAAGGCAGCCGAACAGTATCGCCGCGAACCGCTCGCCCCGCTGCCAATATCCCACCGGGCAAGATTCGATCAAATCCTCAGCCCGGGCCTTGATGTACGAAATCATAAAGCCGTTGAGGAAGGCGATCATGCACAGCAGCACGAATGTCAGGTTTGGCTTCGGCAGCATCGCAAAACCCATAGCCAGCCCCGCCCAGAGCGCGAAATCGCTGACGCGGTCCGTTGTCGAATCCAGCAGCGCCCCGAACTTCGAGCCTTTGCCGCCGATGCGGGCCACCGCCCCGTCGAGCATGTCGCACGCGGCACAGCAATACAGCAGATACACCGCAAAGCCGAAAAACACGCCCTTGCCCGTACTTACGCCCAAAGCCATGCACACACCCGTGAGAACCGTAAGCACCACGCCGAAAATCGTAAGCATATTCGGCGTAACGCGACACCGCACGAGAACCCGGGCAATGCCGTCACGAGAACGGGAAAAAAACCAGCCGACGCTTCTGCCAATACCAATCATACGCCAAAGACTACACCACCCCCACCAACACCCGCAATCAAAATAACAACTAATGTCTAACGCCCAATGCCTAATGCCCAATGCCTAATGCCTAAAAACAACGTTTTGGGTGGCATGGCGACACCGCAGGGGTCGCCATGATGGAGTCCGTAACAAGCATGCCTCTGCGAGCAGAAGCATGGCACCCGACAAGATAGTTTTTGTAGGCCGGATCTTGCCCCGGC
>JAIORC010000065.1 GCA_021108335.1 Phycisphaerae bacterium | reverse complement strand
GCCGTAAACCGCCGTCCGGTTTGACGTTGTACGCACCCCTTATACCATCCATCCCGACACCTCGTGGCGGCTTGCCGCGATGAAGCCCCGGCGAAGGCAAGGTGTCTGTTTTTTTCACGAGTTTTACAAACAAGTATCGAGTAGTATGCTTGAACACATATCGTACGTTATCGGAGAATCAAATGAGAATTGCGCTTATTTTTATCGGTAGTATCGTGTTGTCGAATGTGGTTTTCGCCGAGGCGGCGACTTTGTTGGACGAGGCCGGGACGATCAAAAAATGGTCCAACACGGCTGTCAGCTCAACGCGGGCAAAATCCGGCAAGGTGTCTGCCCTCTGGAAAAATCACTCGGACAAAAAAGAGATTCGCACATCCTCCTTCCCGCATGATCTGAGCAAATATCGCTGGATTTCTTTCTGGATGCATTCGGACGTCGCGAATCACGCGAAGATAAACCTGATCCTGAATTCGACAAAGGGGAAAAACAAGGGCTTTTACAGGTTCCCGATACGGATAAACTGGAAAGGGTGGAGGAAGTTCGAAATTCCCTTCAGGAGATTCAAGAAGGGGCATAAGCCGACGTGGAGCAAGGTCGATGCCATCCGGTTCCAGGTTACCGGGTGGGGTGCCCGTCCCCTGGCGGACACGGTGCTTTTTATAGACGATATGCAAGTGGCTACGTCAAAAAAGACGACGATGACGAAGCCGGTCAAGCCGAATGTGATTTACGAGTTCTCTGAAGCCGGCTGCGACGACTCTGTGAATATTGCAGTGCGATGGCTGGATAAGGACAAAAAGCCCCTGCCGCATAGGACTATGTTGTCGTGGCTGCGTTACGGCCCGACGGGGAAGAAATATGACGGCTTCTGCGCGTGTTTCAATCCTGACGTCGCATGGGCCGAAATAACAATCGACGCCCCCGACAACGGCTCGACGCCGGAGTTTCGTTTCGTCGCGGAGAAAAACGCCCAGACGCGCCCGGCTGCCGACGTCGAGAAAGACTGCCGGAAAATCAGGCAGAAGTTCCTCGCGTCTTACAAAATGCCGAAAATCAAGGCCAGCCAGGCGAAGATGTTCAACATCGAGAAGTTGCGGAATACGGCTATCAAAAAAATGGACGAGCGGATCGCGAAGCTTTTGAAGGCCCAGGTCATGGCCCCCGCCGACAAGGGCTTCGGGTCATGGGGAAACGTAAAGGACGTCAATCATACCTCGATATCTTACGACGCGGGATACTTCGCCAAGCCGTTGCGCCTGGCCCGGGCATACGCCAACCCCCTCTCGAAATATCATAACGATCCGGAGCTTTTGAAGCGGATCGAAGCGGCGCTCAATTTCGGCAAGCAGTTTATTCGGGTCGGCGGTCAGCGGCCTGACAACTGGTGGGCGTGGGACATCGGAACGCCGCTGCGGCTGTCCGAGACGCTCCTGCTGGTGGGCGACAAGCTGGACGGGAAATTGTACGACGAATTGATCCGCGACCTTTACGACCTGGGATACAATTGCAAGCTACTCGGTTTTCCGGGAAGGCCCATCGATTCCGGCGCAAACGCGTTGTGGGTAGCAACATGCGCACTTAACCTGGGGCTGATGACGCGGGATCATAAGCTGCTGGCCTTCGCTCGCGACGTCTACAGCAACAGCAATGTATTCACCATCGGCCAGGGCATTCAGGCGGACGGCAGCTATCACTATCACGGTGCGGGCCTGAATACAGGTTACGGAAGCGCCCATCTTCAGCACACGGCTGCCTATATGAACCTCACTGCGGGAACCGCCTATCACCTGAAGCGCGAGGCAATGGATGTCTTTACGAAATTCTACAAGGATTTCTCGGTCTGGAACGTCTATCGCGGGCGGCTCAACCCCTACACAACGGGAAGGTCAATCGCACGTGGAAGTTCGGCCAGCGGCAACACGATGCAGATAGGTTTCAATTTCCTGTCCGATGATTTCGGAGAATTGAAGCAAACCGCGCTGGCTACCATTTCCGACTGGGAAAAGGGCGCGGGCAAATCGCCGATTTACCGGAGCCTCGGTATGTTCAACCGCGCGCTCGCAGCCGGGGACGCGTTTTCCAAAGATACTATCCCTGCCCTGAGCGGCACGAAGTTTTACCCTCGCAGCGATTATTTTATCGCACGAAACGGCGAATTCTTCTGCGGCGTGCGGATGAGTTCAACGCGAACGAAGGGCTGGTTCAGTATTCATGGCGAGAGCATCCGCGGCTATTATTCCGGTGAGGGTACGCTGACACTGATGGTCGACGGCAGGGAGTACGACCGGCAGACGTTTATCACCCAGCCGTGGGACGACCTGAGCGGAATCACGCGTGTAGTCGGCCTGCGCCCAAAACGGGAATCGCTTGGTCAATCGACCTTTGTCGGCGGCTGCGAGCTTGGCGACGTGGGGCTGTGCGGAATGAAGTATCTTCTGAGCAGAAACGGCAAAAAGCTCCAGACCCGCAAAAGCTACTTCGCCCTGAAAGGCACGATTACCGTCCTGGGAGCAGATATAAAAGCCACCGGCACGGACTCAGCGGCCCAAAGCATGATCCTGACCATGCAGGTTCAGAAGGAGGACGGGGATTATTATATCGATGGCGTAAAAAAACCGTTCGCCGACGGAGTAACCCCGCTCAAAGGCAAAAAGGCGTTCTACTATCGAAACATCGGCGTGCTGCCGGCTGGGCTAAAAACTTCGCTGAAAATCGAAACCCGGACGAAGAAACACTCGTGGATAAACAAGCTGGGCAGGTATAGCGACAAGCCTGAACACACCAGGCAGTTTTTCAGCCTGCAGGTGAATCACGGCGTCAACCCGACCGCCGGCAAATACCAAGCCATCATTCTGCCCGCATGGAAACTCGCCGACGTCGCCAAAGCCGCCGAAAATCCGCCGGTAAAAATCATTCGGAACAATAAAAAAGTCCAGGCAGTCGAATATGCCGACGGCAGTTGCGCCGCAGCGGTATTTTACAAAGCCGGCGAGTGCAAAGCGGGCGGCCTGAGCCGACCGGGCTATCTCGCATGGAAAAAGCTCGATAAGGGATTCTCGGTAGCAATATTCATGTGCGAAGACGGCGAAGTAACAGTAAAGCTGCCATTCGCGATCGACAAGGCCAAGCTGCCGGCTTCGGTAAAATGCACGCGTAGCGACAAAAGCGGTTCGACAATAACCGTAACCGCCACCGGCAGAAAGCAACTCACGTTCAAATTCTCCGCACAACTCCCCTGACGGGAGATTGATTACAAGTGGAACGCTGCCGAATTTTTTGAAGTCTCCTTATGTGTCTATAAGTCGGTTATGCTATAATCTCCAGCAGGTGGACACATGAAGACTATACTGCAACAAAAATTGCGACTGGTTCGGCGGCATTGCAGTTTGAATCTGCTGCTGGAGCAAGCACGCCTCTGGGCTGGCGCTGCGGGGGTGATTTTCTGCCTGGCGGTGCTGGCTGAGAAGCTCTGGGCGGTGGAGGTTTTCTCGCTGTGGTCGATTTCCATCGCTACCGGCGTTTTGACGGCGGGGGTTCTGGCGTGCTGGCTGTTGCGAAGGCCCACCACAATGCAGGCAGCCCTGCTGCTGGACGAACGGCTGCGTACGCAGGAGCGATTCAGCACCGCGCTTGCACTTGCCGACGATGACGACCCATTCGCCGAAGCTGCGATTCGCGAGGCTATGCACGCCGCCGGAAATTTCAACCCGACGGGAAAATTCCCGATTCGCCCCAACCGCCGCTGGTACTTCACACCGGCAGGCTGGCTGCTGGCGGCGGCGATGCTGCTGTGGATGCCCTCGATGGACTTACTGGGCTCAGAGGCTCAGCAAAAGCAGCAGGCCCTGGCGGAGCAAAAACAGCAGACCGCCAAAAAGGACGTCAAGCAGGCTGCGAAAATGGTCGAGACCCACGTTCAGAAACTCGGCGACACGAAACTCAACGCCGACCTTGCCAAATTGGGAGATATCTCGGACGTCAGCAAGCCCGGCGACATGCGGCGGCAGGCGATTCGCAAACTGTCCGACCTGTCGGAGAAAATCCGCAAGATGCAATCCGGCAAAAACGCCAAAGCCACCGCCGCACTCCAGAGAAAGCTTCGCGGCCTGCGGGGTTGCTCCAAGGGCAAATGGAAGGAACTGAACCGCGCCATCGCCAAGGGGCAATTCAACAAGGCTGCCGAGATGATCCGTGACATGCAGAAGCAACTAGCCGAAAATAAACTCACCGAAGAACAGAAGCGCGACCTCGCCGAGCAACTGGCGGATATGGGAAAGCAGCTTCAAGGCCTCGCCGATGACCAGAAGCTCATGGACAAGGCGCTAGACCAGGCCGGCGTGGATCGGCAGCAACTCAACGACGCCCTCCGCCAAGCGGGCCAGCCGCAGGACGACATCACGCAATGCGACGAGCAGGCACTCCGCGACGCGCTGAAGAAGCAAGGCCTCTCCGATCAGCAGATCGACGAACTACTGGACAAGGCTCGCGCCGCCTGCAACGCCTGCAAAATGTGCAAGAAAATGGGCCAATCGTGCAGCCAAGCGGGAGACATGGCCCAGTTGACCCCCGACGAATTAGCCGACCTGCTGCAACAGATTGAAGCTATGGAAGGCATGGCCGGTGAACTGACTTCGGCGGAAGAATCTCAGGCGGCCATCCGGGCGGCGATCACGCAGTTGGGCGGCGGCAAGTGCGATGGCGGCATGGCGTGTGCCGGACAAGGTGCTGGGCCATGGCAACCGGGGAATTCGCAAAACGCCGGCGGTGGCAGCGGCGGGCCTGGACGGGGGAGCGGCCCGCGGGCTACCGACGAGGGCGGCCAAACCAAAACAAGCGGCACGCTCAGCCGAAGCAAATTAACCAAGGGCAAAATCGTCGCCAGTTGGTATTTCAAAGGCCGGCAGGTCAAAGGCAAAAGCCGCCGCGAACTTGCCGAAGTAACCCAGGCAGCAAAAGACTCCGCCGCCGAGGCAATCACCGAAAAACAAATCCCGCGACGATACGAAAAGGCTGTCAAAAAATACTTCGGCGAGCTTCAGCAAACCTCGAAGAAGAAGGAACCTTGATGAAGTCTCCGGCCAGATTTTCACGGATGAATATTCGGCTCCTGATTGCGATTCTGCCGGCGGTGCTGATTTTCGCGGGCGTCGGTTGCAATCGTTCCGCCGCACCCGACCAGCCACGGGTGGTCGTGTATTGCTCGGCGGATCAGAACATCGCCGAGCCGATTCTCGCCGCCTTCGAGGCGGAAACCGGTATAAAGGTCGTCGCCAGATTCGACGACGAGGCGACCAAAACGCTGGGGCTGGTTCAACGGCTGCGCGCGCAGGCAAAACAGCCGGTAGCCGACGTGTTCTGGTCGAGCGAGGTATTCTACACGATACGCCTCGGCCGCGAGGGACTGCTGGCGACCTGCGACCTGCCCAAACAGCCCGACGTGCCGCAGCAATACTTCGACAAGCAAGGTCGATGGCGGGCGTTCGGCCTGCGGGCGAGGGTTATCGCCTACCACACCGATCGCGTTACGGGCAAAAATATCCCCCGCAAGCTCGAAGACCTGCTGACGCCGCAATGGCGTGGACGAATAGTAATGGCCCAGCCGCAGTTCGGCACGACGGCCGGCGACGTGGCAAGCTGGTTCGCGCATTACGGCCCGCAGCGGGCGAAGGAAATCCTGCGGGCACTCAAGGCCAATAAGGTGCGGCTGGTCGGCGGCAACAGCACGGCGGTGCGGATGGTCGCAACCGGCCGGGCCGACGTAGCCCTTACCGACACCGACGACGTCTACGCCGCGCAGCGAAACGGCTGGCCGATCGCGATGACATATCTCGACCAGAACGGTAAGGGCACGCTGACGATTCCAAATACCGTGTCGCTCGTAGCCGGCGGGCCAAACCCAGCCACGGCCCGCAAGCTGATGGCCTTCCTCTTAAGCGAAAAGGCCGAGCGGCTGCTCGCCGAAAGCGACTCGCACAATACGCCCGTTCAGCCTGGCCTGGCTAAGCAATTTCCCGCCTACACCATCGACAGGCAACTGGACATTTCCTACGAAGCCATCGCCGACGCCCTGCCGGCTGCGATAACCGCTGCCGGGGAGATACTCCGCTAATGAGCCGATCGGGAGCAACCCGCTGCCTCGCCGGGACGGCTGTGCTATTGTGGGCAGGGGTTATTCTCGGGCCGTTCGTTTATCTCTTCGCCACCGCCTGGGGCGCCACCCCGCCGGCGGAACTTACCGACACAATCCTGCCGCTAGCGATTCGCAGCATGGCCCTGGCAGCGGCAATCGCGGGCGCAGCGGTGGTGCTGGGATTCATACCAGCGATGCTGCTGGGTAGCAGTCGTCGGTTCTCCGCCTGGCTGCTGGCGGCGATGATCGCGCCGATGCTACTGCCCCGCTACGTGATGTATTACGCGTGGAGCCTGCTGCTAAGCCCGACGGCTGGACTTGGCCAATGGCTCGCCACCAGACCGGCCTGGGCGGAATTCGTGGGGACGACCAGTTCGTCAATAGTGCTGATTTTGTGGTATTGGCCACTTGCGGCGCTGCTGCTGGCGGCGGGTTGGCGAAACCTGGACGCCGACATGCTCCGGGCTGCCCGGCTGGACGGCTCGGCGAGGCGGAGATTCTTCGGCGTTACGCTGCCGTTGCTGCGAAGGTCGATAGCACTAGCCTGGGGGGTGTGCTTCGTGCTGGTGTTCAGCGAGTTCGGCGCGTTCCACCTGGCGGGGCTGCGAACGGTGGGCACGGAAATGGCGGTGCTGTACGAGCAGACCGGCTCGACGGCGGCGGTGGCGATTGCGGGCTGGCCGATGATGCTTGCCGCCCTGGCGATAAGCCTGCTGATATGGCGACGAATCAAACCTGGTTCGATTCAGCCGCCAATGGAACCTCCCTCGGCGGGCCGACCGTGGCGGTGGATATATCTTCTGGGCCTGTGGGGTCTGAGTGTCGCCGTGCCGGTCGGCCTGCTGGTCGCCGGGGCGGAGTCGATATCGAGATTCGCCCACTTCCTCACGCTGCACGGCGACGAGTTGGGCTGGTCGCTCCTGCCGGCGGCAACGGCGGCGGCGGCGGCGATGTTGCTGGCTGCCGGCATGACGGCGTTGGAGCGGCTGGGCCGGGCTGGGCGGATTATTTCCGGCGTGATGTGCGTAACGGTGCTGGCGGCGATGTTCCTGCCGGGCAGCCTTGTCGCAGCGGCGATATTGGAGATGCTGGTAGCCATGCGGGCACCCTGGACAATCAGCGAAAGCTGGCTGATCGTCTCGGCGGGGCTGATGGTTCGCATGGGCGGCGTAGCGGTTATCGTTTTGCGGCTGATACGCAGCGGCGCCGACGAACACCTGGACGAGATGGCCCACTCCGACGGCGCAACATCCGCCCAGACATGGAGATACGTGCACTTGCCGCGTAACTGGGCGCTGCCGGCGGGGGCGATGGGGCTGCTGACGATGTTCGGCCTGACGGAAATCTCGGCTACGTCGGTATTGCTGCCGGCGGGGCTGCCGAACTTCGCCCAACGCCTACTGAACCAGATGCACTACGCCCGCGACCAGGAGGTCATCGTCTCCTGCCTGGTGCTCATCGGCGCGTATCTCCTGCTGGCCTGCGGGCTGGGCGTCGGGCTGTGGGCAATTCGCCGCCAGGCGACGTCGATGGGACTGATCGTGCTCTGCCTGGCGATGACCGTTGGCGGCTGTGGCGACTCGCGGGAAAAGCCGACCGACATACGCGAAATAAAAACATTCGGGCGAACCGGGCGAGGCCGGGGTGAATTCATCTATCCCCGCGCGATCACGCGAGACGCCCAAGGCCTGCTGTACGTCGTGGACAAAACCGGGCGAATCCAGATATTCAACCCCGACGGCTCATGGGTCCGGCAGATTCAAATGCCGGCAATCGAGCAGGGCAAACCCACCGGCCTGACCATAGGCCCGGGCGGGAATCTCTACGTCGCCGACACGCATTACCATCGCGTGGTGGAATTCGACAAGGCGGGCAAAATCGTGCGGACGATAGGCTGCTTCGGACGCGGCGACGGGCAATTCATCTTCCCCACGGACATCGCCTTCGCGCCGGACGGGCGGATATTCGTCAGCGAATACGGCGGCAACGACCGCATAAGCATTTTCACGTCCGACGGGCGATTTCTGTCGAGCTTCGCCAGCCCCGGCGAGGGACGCGGCAAGCTGTCCCGACCTTCGGCGATGTCCGTGGACGCAAAAAAGGGCGTGCTGTACGTCGTCGACTCCTGCAATCACCGCATCGCCCGCTACGACCTCGCCGGCAAGCTGCTGGGGTATTGGGGGTCCGTCGGTACGGAGGCCGGCCGCCTGCGATATCCATACGACATCGCCCTGCTGCCGGACGGCGGGCTGGTGGTCTGCGAATACGGCAACAATCGCCTGCAATGGTTCGGCCCGGACGGCAAGTCGCGGGGCACGTGCGGGCAGGCGGGCAGACGCCCCGGCCAACTGGCGTATCCGTGGGGCGTTGTAGCCGACGGGAAATGCCTGTATATTATCGACTCTGGAAATAATCGTATCCAGATATGGAAACGGCGATGACGAGCACGGAAATACAATTCGCCCAGCCCTTGTGGCTGCTGACAGCCCTGGCGGCGGTGCCGCTGGTATGGCTGGCGTGGAAGCCCCTGGGGCAACTCGGCCCGGCAAGGCGAATCGTATCGCTGGTGCTGCGAGTGGGAGTCGTGGCGGTGCTGGCGATGCTGCTAGCCAGGCCCATGCGAACCCAGACCGCCGGCAACATGACGCTGCTGGTCGTGCTGGATCGCAGCCGTTCCGTACCGCAGGCTGTCCGGCGTGAGGCGATGGAATTTCTCGGCAGGTCGCTGCCAGCCAAGCGACACGAAGACCGCCTGGCAGTCGTGGACGTCGCCGAAGCGGCGGCAATCCGCTCGCTGCCCAGCAGTAACAGCCAGATTCCCCAGCGCAATACTACGCTGGCCGGCCAGCAGAGCGACCTCGGCAAGGGCGTGCAGATGGCGATGGCCATCGCCCCGCCGAACACGGCTAGTCGAATTCTGCTTATCAGCGACGGCAATGAAACCACCGGCGACCTGGCTGCCGCGGCGAGGCTGGCGGCGGCGAACCATATCCCCATCGACGTGCTGCCGCTGCGATATAAGTACGAACGTGAGGTAGTCTTCCGCCGCCTGGTAACGCCAACTCGCGCCAGCAGCGGCCAGACCATCACCATCCGCGCGGTGCTCGGCAGCACCACGCACACCACGGGGCGGCTGCTGCTGAGCCTCAACGACAATCCCGTGGATCTGGACCCGACATCCGACGAATTGTCCGCCCGCATAAGCCTCAAGCCCGGCACGAACGTCAAGACCGCCTCGATTCCCGTGGGCACGGGCGGCATGCACCGGTTCGAGGCGACATTCATACCCGACGACCCCGCCGGCGACCAACTGCCGCAGAACAACCGGGCGGCGGCGATGACAGCCGTCGCAGGCCCCGGCCATGTTGTGGTCTTCGCCGGTGAAGGCGGCAAGCCCGACCCGCTGATCAGGGCGCTTAAAGCTGCCAAAGTCTCCGTAAAACTCCTGCCGCCGGAGATGTTCCCCGAATCTCTCGAACAAATGCTGGACATCGACGCGGTAATCCTTCTCAACACCGACAACAGCCTGTTCAGCCTGGCCCAGCAGGAAATGCTCTGCCGCTACGTTACGGAACTAGCCGGCGGAGTCGTAGTCGTCGGCGGACCAAACTCGTTCGGAGCCGGCGGGTGGATCGGTTCGCCAATCGCCGAAATCCTGCCGCTGGACATGGACCCGCCGCAGAAAAAAGTTATGCCCAAAGGCGCGCTGGTGCTGATTATGCACGCCTGCGAAATGCCGCGCGGCAACTACTGGTCGAAGCAGGTCGCCGTCGCCGCGATCCGTTCCCTCAGCAAGCGGGACCTGCTCGGCGTGCTGGAATACACCTGGGATTCCAACAGGAACAACTGGGTCTACCCACTCGGGCCTTTGGGCGACAAGAAAAAGGCCGTCGCCGCGGTCAACCAGATGCAACTCGGCGATATGCCGGACCTCGCCCCGTACGTACGGGCAGCCTTCAAGGCCCTCAAGGCCAGCAACGCCGGCGCGAAACACATTATCATCATCAGCGACGGCGACCCGTCCCCGCCAAGCCCGATGCTGCTGGCGAACCTCAAAAAAGCGGGCATTACGTGTACGGGCGTGGCGGTCGCGCCGCACGGCGGAAACTGCCTGCCGCAAATCGCCAAGGCTACCGGCGGGCGATATTACCTCGTGAAAAATCCCAACCAACTACCGCAGATTTTCATCAAGGAGGCACAGGTAGTCCGGCGGGCGTTGATCGTCGAGAAGAAGTTCACGCCGGCCTTTACCGGCGGGATCAACGAGGTACTCAAGAGCATCACGGCTTTACCCGTCCTGCAGGGGTATGTCCTGACCGGGCCTAAGGGCGGGCTGAACCAGGTGCTGCTGGCTTCGGACAACGGCGACCCGGTGCTGGCGGTCGGGCGGAGCGGCCTGGGGCGATGCGCTGCCTTCACCAGCACCGCCGACAGCCGATGGGCCGGTGCGTGGCTGGGCTGGGGCGGTTATGGGCGATTCTGGGAGCAGGTCGTCCGCTGGGCGTCCCGGCCTCGCGGATCGGTCGATTGCGAAGTATTCACCGACATAGACGGCCGCCGCGTAACGCTCACCGTCGAAGCTACAGAAAAGCAGGGCAAGCTGACGCGATTCGCCGGTATCGCCGGGCAGGTAATCGCCCCGGACATGTCCATCAAGACAATCGAGCTACAGCAGGTCGGCCCTGGCAGATACCACGCGACGTTCGACGTGTCGCATGCGGGCAGTCACCTGGTGAACCTGCGATACCAGTTGGTCGGGGCAGCCGGTAAAACTAACGTCGCCCAGGCGGTCGTTACCGTGCCGTTCGCCCCGGAATTCCGCGACCTCAAGGACAACACCGCCGCCCTGCATCAAGTCGCAGCCATCACGGGCGGGCGGGTGCTCTCGCCGACAACAGAAGTAAACCTGTTCGACAGAGCCGCCCTGCAATTTCCGCAGACAGCCGAGCCGCTGACCAAACCGCTGATGATTCTATGGCTGGCGCTGTTCCTGCTGGACGTGGCGGTTCGGCGAATCGCGGTGGACGTCCGGGCCGGGCTGCGGCGGGCGTTTACAGCGATACGCGACATACGAAAAACCAAAGGCCCCGGCAAAACGCTCGAAAAACTCCAGTCCCGCCGCAAAAAGGTGCAATCCCGCCTGGCCGGCGGAGCCGCGCGGGCAAAAAAACGGTTCACGCCAAGTCAGGATACGGACGTAACGCCGCTGGACGAATCACAGCCGGAAGAACCCACGACACCAAAACCGAAAAAAACAGAGACCAAAAAAGCCGATTCGCAAACAGCGGACACCGCACCAGCCAGCCCAATGGAACGGCTGCTCCGGGCCAAGCGAAAAGCGCAAGATAAGATGGACGGGAAAAACAAATGATGACGGACAAACCATTATTGGATATTGGACGGGTGGCATGGCGACACCGAAGGGGTCGCCATGAACGATTGCGTAGAAATTGTGAATCGATCTTTCATGGCTACCCCGCAAAAAACGCGGGGTTTCCATGCCACCCGACATCGTGGGAAATTGTCGGGTGCCATGCTTCTGCTTGCAGAAGCATGCGATACGAAGACGCGTCGGGTGGCATGGTCAGCGGCGATAGCCGATGGCCATGAAAGATAGATACACAATGGCAATTTTTAGACATTAGACATTGGACTGTAGGGTGGGTGCTTGCACCCACGCTGTTTCGCGCCCACGCGTGGGTGAACCTGCCTTCGGCAGAACCACCCACCCTACAGATGAACCGTTTTTTAGACATTAGACATTGGTCATTAGACATTATTGACAGGAGATAGGTGTTATGACTCAGGAGCATCATGAAGTTGAACGGGAATGTCAGGAGTTTCGCGAGATGTTTCAGGCTTTGCGGGACGAGATCGGCAAGGTAATTGTCGGGCATGCGGAAATCGTGGACGGTGTGCTGACGTGCATGTTTTGCAATGGACACGTGCTGCTGGAGGGCGTGCCCGGCCTGGGCAAAACCCTGCTGGTTCGCACGCTCAGTTCGGCATTGTCGCTGGAATTCCGGCGGATACAGTTCACCCCCGACCTCATGCCGGCGGACATCATCGGCACGAACATGGTCATGGAAGACCATGCCACCGGCAAGCGGTGCTTCGAGTTCGAGCGCGGGCCGATTTTCGGGCAGATGATCCTCGCCGACGAGGTCAACCGGGCTACGCCGAAAACGCAGTCGGCTATGCTCGAAGCCATGCAGGAGCATTCCGTTACCAGCGGCGGGACGGTCTACAAACTGCCCGAGCCGTTTATGGTGCTGGCGACGCAGAACCCCATCGAGCAGGAGGGCACATATCCGTTGCCGGAGGCCCAGCTTGACAGATTCTTCTTCAAACTGGTCGTGCCGTACAGCCAGTACGCGGAACTCGGTGAGATTCTCGAACGCACCACGAGCGGCCACGATCCGCAGGCCCAGCCGGTGGTCTCCGGCGAACAGATTATCGCCGGCCAAAAGCTCGTCCAGCATATCGCAGTCGCCCCGCACGTCAAGGACTACGCGATTCGTCTTGTGCTGGCGACGCACCCGCAGGGCGAGTTCGCCATCGACATTACGAACCAGTATGTGCGGTTCGGCGCATCGCCTCGCGGGGTGCAGGCGTTGATACTCGCTGCCAAGGTGCGGGCGATTGTTTCCGGGCGGTTCCACGTCAGTTTCGGCGATGTAGCCGACTGCTACCTGCCGGCATTGCGACACCGCATACTGCTGAACTTCGAAGGCCAGGCTGAGGGCGTTTCCACCGACGAGTTGCTTACGCGCATACTGGATTCCGTGCCCACCGCGAACAAGGCTGCGACTTCATGAGCGCACAGGCGACATCCCGTTCGACCCGCAAGCTGACGGACTTGCTGGACAGCCGGTTCATGGCCCGGCTGGACGGCCTGGACGTAGCCAGCCGTAAGATTCTCCAGGGCAAGCTCCAGGGCGAGCGGCGGAGCAAGCGTCGCGGCCAAAGCGTCGAATTCGCCGACCACCGCCCGTATGTCCGCGGCGACGACCTGCGATTCGTGGACTGGAACATCTACGGGCGGCTGGAGCAGCTGTTCATGAAGCTCTTCATGGAAGAGCAGGATTTGACGGTGCATGTACTCCTGGACGTCAGCGGCTCGATGGCTACCGGCGAGCCGACCAAGGATCTCGCAGCCCGTCGGCTGGCGGCAGCCTTGAGTTACGTCTCCCTGGTCAATAACAACCGCGTAACACTCAGCGCGTTCTGCGACGGCCTGACCGGGCAGATGCCCAACATGCGGGGGCGGATATACCTGCCGCAGATGGCGGAGTTCCTGCTGTCGGCGGAGGCGGACGGGCCAAGCGATTTCGACAAAGCCTGCCGGCAGGCGACCGCCACGCGCCAGGGCAGCGGCGTGATGATCGTGATATCGGACTTCCTGCTGAAGGAAGGCTACGAAAACGCCCTGCGGCAGCTTATCAGCCGCAACTACGAACTGTACGTCGTGCAAATGCTTTCGCCGCAGGAGCGCTCGCCGGAAATTTCCGGTGACCTGAGGCTGTTGGACTGCGAAGACTACGACGTCGCCGAGATTACCCTCAACGCGGCGCTGATGAAATCGTACAAGCGGACGCTGGCGGGGTTTTGCAATTCGCTGCGGGATTTCTGCACCGCACGCGGAGCGAGATACCTGCCGGCGGTAAGCAGCGACCCGGTGGAAAAGCTGGTGCTGAATTCGCTACGACGATTGGGCTTGTTGCAGTAGGGTAAGTGGTTCTGCCCACCGCGTGGGTGCAAGCACCCACCCTACATTAGACTTTGGTTGGGTGGCATGGCGACACCGAAGGGGTCGCCATGATGAATTGCATGTGATGTGCCTTTTTAGACATTAGACATTGGTCATTAGACATTAAAAAAATCGGAGATTTTTTACTATGGAATGGTTGGCTTGGGAAACTGGATTGATCGCCACCGGGATTACTGTCCCGATACTGGTGGGTATGTATTTCCTGAAGCTCAAGCGGCGGGAGATGCTGATTTCCAGTACTTTTCTCTGGCAGCGGGCGGTGCAGGATTTGCAGGTCAACGCGCCATTCCAGCGGCTTCGTAAGAATCTGCTGCTACTGATCCAACTGCTGATACTGCTGTTGCTGCTGATCGCACTTGCCAGGCCCGCGCTGGTTCAGCCGGCTGCCCCCGCCGAGCGATACGTTCTGCTTATCGACCGCTCGGCGAGCATGAACGCCACCGACGTCGCGCCGTCCCGGCTGGCCGAGGCCAAAGCCCAGGCCAAGGCGTTTCTCGAATCGCTGGGCGGCGAGTCGCTGATTTCCTGGGGCGGGCGGGACATCCAGGCAATGGTAATCGCCTTCGACAACCACGCCGACGTCCTCTGCCAGTTCACGTCCAACCGCAACCAGCTCAACGCCGCGATCGACGCGATTACGCCGAGCGACGGCGGCTCCTGCCTCGACGAAGCCGTTACGGTCGCCCAGGCGTTTGCCCAGTCGCCCGGCGACGAAGCCAATAACCGCTCAGCCGAAACGCCGGCGACGATGGTACTCTTCAGCGACGGCAACATATCCGACCGCCGGAGCGTGGTCGTGCCGGCTGGGTGTATGAAATTCCAGGCGATAGGCAAATCGTCGGACAACACCGCCGTCGTCGCCATGCAGGCACGGCGGTCGTACGACCAGGCCGACGAAGTGGACGTGTTCGCCTCGCTGGCGAATTATCGCGACAAGGCTGCGGTGTGCGACGTGCAGCTCAGCGTGGACGGCAAACCGCGGGCTGTGCGTCAGGTAACCGTTCCGCCGGTGCGGCTGCAGGACGGTAAGCGTACGCCGGGGCAGTTGCAGGTATCGTTCCGCATGCAGCAGGCGGCAGGCGGCGTGGTGGAAGTCCGCCAGAATCAGCCGGACACCCTGGCCTGCGACGACACAGCCTGGGCAGTCCTGCCGGAACCGCAAAGCCTGCGGGTACTGCTGGTTACATCCGGCAACGCCCCCCTGCTGCTCGCCCTGAAGGCGTGCAGCCTGTCGAAACTGGACGTGATGACTCCGCAGAAATTCGACACCGGCGATTTTTCGCAACTCAAAGCTGCCGGCGCCTACGACGTTATCGTACTGGACGGCCATGCCCCGAAAAAGCTGCCCCAAGGGTGCTATCTCTCGTTCGGCCCGCCGCCTGGTCAGGCCGCCGCTACCTCCGGCGGTACTATCAAGAATCAGGCGATGATCGACTGGCGGCAGCAGCATCCCGTCTTGCAATTCGTGAACATGACGGAGCTTTTCATCGCCAATGCCCACCGGCTGAAGCTCGGCCGCGATGCCGAAATACTCTGCGAACTCCGCGACGGGCCTGGCATGGCGGTGGTTCGACGCAAGGGCAGCGTCTTCCTGCTGGTAGCCTTCGACGTGCTGGAAAGCAATTGGCCGTTCGAACCCGGCTTTGTGATGTTCTGCCAGAACGCCATCCGCTATCTCGCTCGCAACACGGAGCGAAAGCGGCAGAATATCCAGGTCGGCGAGGCGATTTCCCTGCAACTGCCCGCCGGAATCAAGGCAAAACTGACCACACCGGGCACGAAGCCGCGAACCATAACCGCCGATGCCGGCGGTGTTGTCCGCATTCCCGCTACCAGCCTCGCCGGGGTGTATCGTGTCAATACCGACCGACAGCAATACGATTTCGCGGTCAATATCCTGGACCCTGCCGAGAGCGATATCCGCCCTGCCGACGAGATAGAATTTTCAGGCCAATCCGTCGCCGCCCGAAAAACCGCCGCCGGACAAAGCAACCGCGAGCTATGGCCTTACCTGGTGGCGGCGGTATTGTTTCTCGTATGCCTGGAATGGCTGGTGTACAAACAGAAGCTGAAAGTGTAAACTTCAGTATCATTACTCCGTCCGAAAAAATGTTGGGTGCCATGCTTCTGCTTGCAGAAGCATACGGTAAAAAAAACGCGCCGGTGCCGTGGCGGGAAGCGAAGCTTTCAGCCACGAAAGATAGATACACGATGGCAGATGGTATGTTTGGGTGGCATGGCTTGCTTGCAAGCCATGTGTTTTTCGTCCCGCGTGGGCGGGAGTATCCATCCTACGCGCGGCGCTGGGTCACCATGAAGAATGGCGTAGAAATTGTGAATCGATCTTTCATGGCTACCCCGCAAAAAACGCGGGGTTTCCATGCCACCCGACATCGTGGGAAATTGTCGGGTGCCCCCCAAGGGGCTTTCTCGCAATAGTTACGTCGTGGCTGAAAGCTTCGCTTCCCGCCACGGCACCCATTATTTTTTCTGGGACGGAGTACCTGCTTCTTTACTACCAACGGAGCATTTTACATGAAACGCGTTATCTGGACATGTTGCTTCATCCTGTTGTGCAACAGCCTGACGGTTGCTGCCGACAAGCCGAAATATAACGTCGATTTTTCCATCGGCTGGGGCGGGTGCTACCGCCCGATGGAATGGACGCCGCTGGAGATTCAGATTACCAGCAACCACAAAAAGCCGTTCGGCGGGCTGGTTTCCGTTTCCGCGGACCAGGACGACCTGACGAAATTGACCGTTGCCCATCCAATGGTGCTGACGCCGGATCTGCCGCTGCATCTGCCGCTGGTGAGCAAATTCACGTTCAACCTCAACGAATGCAAGGTCAGAATCGACGACCACAACGGACGGTTCGCGTGGGAGAACGACTATAAGGCGGGCAACTACCAGAACAGACTTGGGAATATCACCGCCGTTACGCACAACGACCTGCTCATCGGCATGGTCGGTGGGCATTCAGCCAACCTGCGGAACCTGCCGAAACACTACCACAGCCAGAGCCAGAGCCAAAGTAATGAAAACGGGCAAATCCACCTCAAACGCAAACTGCTCCGCATGTTGCCGTGGGACTGGACCGGATACGCCAGCCTCGACCTGCTCGTGCTGTACAATCCGGACTGGAACAAGATTAGAGACGATCAGGCCGAGGCAATCGTCCAATGGGTCGGTAAAGGCGGGAAGGTGCTGTTCGTCTTCGGCTCCAAGCCGTTGCCGGGCAAACACCCATTAGCGAAACTTCTCCCGCAAAAGCTCGCCCCGCAGCGGAAAATCCGGGTCGACCTCCGCAAGGTGTTACAATTCCGCAGCCAGACCGCCAGCATCAAAACGGTCAACGCCACATTACCCCAGGGAGACCCACTGCCCTTCAACTGGGAAACGGACGAAATGGGCACGAACAGCCCGCTTTACGCCGTCGGGCCTGTCGGATTCGGCCAGGTCGGCATGCTGGCCTTTAACCCGAACGACCTGGGAACTTTGCCAAAAAAACGGGGCGAATCCTTCTGGGCCAGGCAAATGAATAAATTGCTCGGTTCCAAGGATATCACGCTCGGCAAATATGATGACTCTGATAACAACGACTATTCCTTCCAACTGGGAGACTCACACAAAAGTACCAACAGAGTGCTGGACAAGCTGCTGCAGATTCCCGAACTCAAACCGCTGAACATATGGTGGGTCGTGCTGCTGCTGGGGCTGCTGGCGGTAGCGATCGGCCCGGTGGACTATTTCGTTCTCAAACGGCTGGGCAAGCTGCCGTGGACGTGGATAACGACACTGACTATGCTGGTGGTGTTTTCATGGCTGGCGTATTACGGCGTGCGATGGATTCGCGGCAACGTCATGCGTGTCCAGGCGGTGAGCGTGGTGGACGGCATCGCCGGCGGCAGCGGATGGGAGACCCGCTACATGGGCATTTTCGCGTCGGCCAGTGATGATTACCAACTCGACGGCCTGGCGAGAAGCCAGTGGTGGTCCAGCATCGCCCCAACCCGCAACGAGGACTACTACTATTACGATGAGTCCAACTTCGCGATGCGCCGGCTCATCTGCCTGCAACAGGACGGCAGCAACGTGCCGCAATCCGTGCCCATCAGTATCTGGTCCATGCAGTGCCTCATGGAAGAATCACCCGCACCGGCAATGCCACTTGCCGCCCAGGTTCGCCAGGCCGGCCGGGAGTGGGCCATCCGAATCATAAACCTCTCGGATACCCCCATCCGCCAGGGATACGTGCAGGTAACGCCAAACAAGGCTGTCCGGTTCGAGGCTGTGCCCGCCAAGGGAACGATAGAAATCCGCAAGCCCGCCGTGAAGAACGTGAATAGCAGGAGCTATCTGGTCAGCTACAGCGAAGCCTTCAGCGCACACGGCACGGCGAAGCGAACAAAGGCAATAGACGAATATCTGCACAGCGGGGCGTCGATAGTGTATGCGGAATACGATAACGCCCCCCTGCCCGTAACCGTAAAAGATCGAACCACGAAAACCAATCACGTCAAACTGGCCAGGCTGGTTGTTTTTTCGAAGTAAGGAATTGCATGATGATTGAAATAAGACAGTTAACCAAAACATACGGCAGCCTCGTCGCCGTCCGGAGCCTTGACCTTCAGATTCAGGAGGGCGACATTTTCGGCTTCATCGGCCCCAACGGTGCCGGCAAGACGACGACCATGCGTATTCTCTCCACGCTCCTCGAACCGACCAACGGTTCTGCGTTCATCAACGGGATGAACGTCCGCCGCCACGGGCGAAACGTCCGCCGCCTTGTCGGCTATATGCCGGACTTCATGGGCGTATACGATGACCTGAAGGTCTTCGAGTACCTGGAATTTTTCGCCGCGGCGTTCAGCGTCGAGCGGAAGAAGCGTAAAAGCGTCATCGACGGCGTACTGGAGCTGACGGACCTGCACAACAAGAAGGCCGCCACCGTCGACAGCCTCTCCCGCGGCATGCAGCAGCGTCTTGGACTGGCCCGCGTGCTTGTTCACGACCCGAAGGTGCTCATCCTCGACGAACCGGCCAGCGGACTTGACCCGCGGGCACGCATTGAAATCCGCGAATTGCTGTGCGAATTGAAGACCATGGGCAAGACCATTATGATCTCCAGCCATATTCTTTCGGAACTGGAAGAAATGTGCGACCACGTCGGCATTATCGAGCAGGGGCAGTTGGTCTTCAGCGGCACGCAGGCGGAGATTCACAAGCAGTTGAGCCTGCACAACCGCTACCGCGCGCAGGTTGGCCAAGGCCAGGCCGCCCGGGCAGTCGAAATTCTCTCGTCGCTGCCGTTTATACAGGAAGTCGCCGCCGAAGGCGATGACGACGAGATTACCATAACCATCGACGACAGCCAGGCCGACCAGGGCCGCGTCGCCCGGGCAATCATTGAAGGCGGGATGGACCTGCTGATGCTTCAGCCCACGAAAATCAAACTCGACGACGCCTTCATGCAATTGACCCAGGGCATCGTGCAATAAACCGGCGACGAAAATTCCCATGACGAGTAGAATACGCACAATCATCGGCTGGTTTAAGCCCAACCGGCTTACCGGGCCGATTTTCACAAAGGAGCTTCGCGTTACCAGCCGGCAGAAGCGCCACTACCTGCTCCGTTTCGCTTACATAATGCTGCTGAGCCTGTTCGTGCTGCTGGCGTGGCTGAGTGCGGTGGATTACGATTCCACCGGCTCCTCCATGTATCGCATGAGTGACGCCGGCAAGACCATTATCATGACGATAACATGGTTCCAGTTCGTCAGCCTGCAACTCATTGCCATCGTGTTGATGAGCACGTCCGTCAGCGAGGAAATCTATCGCGGCACGATGGCTGCGATGTTGACCACTCCCATCACGCGGACGCAGATCATCGTCGGCAAACTCCTGAGCAAAATGGTGCAACTGGGAATCCTGCTGCTGATAAGCCTGCCGTTGCTCTCGGTGGTGCGGATTTTCGGGGGTGTGCCGTGGAACTACATAATCGCGGCCAATTGCGTAACCCTCACCGCCGCGATGTTCACCGGCGCGGTGGCGATGTTCTATTCCATCCTGTTCCGCCGGGCCTATTCCAGCATACTGCTGACGCTGGCGACGGGATTAGTGCTCTACATGATCCTGCCTTTGATTCTGGGACTTATTTTCCTACTGGCCACCCTGGCCTCCTCCGGCCCGCCCGAATTGGCCATGATGGTCATGCTATATGTCAACCCCTCCTCGGCATTGGGAGTATGTACGATGTCGATGTACAGCCCGGGAAGCATGGCCGCGGGCCGCATGTCGTTCTATTGGCCCATCCACTGCCTGGTAATGCTGGGACTGACAGCCGGCGTGTTAACGCCGTGCATCTTCATGGTGCGACGAGTGTCGTTGCGGCGGGCATTCGGCAAAGCGGCCAACTACCCCCTGCCCCTCCCGCCGACACTGGCCAGCCGGCCCGCAGTATCGCCGCCAACGCCGCCTGCATTGCCACCGGCGACACAACCCGCCCCGTCTGCCGGCCAGGCCGCCACTCCACCGCCGATGCCACCGCCGATGCCGCCGCCCGTAGTGGTGGTCGTCCCGGCCGCAACCGACACGATGACTGGAGTCCGCAGGATTACCGGCTCGCCGCTGCTGTGGAAACAATTGCACACCGGCAAGAGGCTCAGCGGGAAAACAGTTCGCATTGTATTCGGCTGCATCGCGATGGCGTTGATTCTGCTGCTGTACATCCTGATGGGAAGCCTGGACTTTCTGAAGGAATCCGGCACACAGGCATTCTTTATCATAATGTATCTGCTGGTCGGGATGTTCTCGACGTCCGTCAATGCAGCCACGACCATCAGCACCGAAAAAGAAACCCGCTCGCTGCCGATTCTCATGGCTACGCCCTTGAGCGACTGGCATATCATAATCACTTTCGCCGCGGGAATCCTCCGGCGGACCTGGATGGCCTGGCTGCTCCTGCTGGCGCATATCCTGGTCTTTACCATCGTGGGATACCTCAAGCCCATCCTGTTGCTGCACATGCTGCTGCTGATAGTGTGGCTGAACGTGTTCATGATCGGCTCGGGGCTTTACTTCAGCAGTTGCTACAAAAAAACCACCGCCGCCGTCATATCGAATATGGGCTTCGGCCTCGCGATCTGGTTGATTATTCCCATTCTGGCGGGGATCCTCGGCATGGGTGAGAGCATCATAGTAAACGCCAATCCGGTAATGCAGGCCGCGATAGTTACCGTAGGGGCCGAAGGCGACGGCAATGGATTTTACGACTGGGCCGGCGGCAATTACGATGACACAGAAACCGCCGCCAAAACAACCCTGTTCATGTTCCTGTGGCTGCTCGGCTATTCTGCCGCTGGATTCCTGCTGCTCTGGCGGGCAAAAGTAAGACTACGCCGAAAACTTTTTTAACAACGGGAACCGGGGATATCATCGCGAAAACACGTGGGTGCAAGCACCCACCCTACAGGTCTGGGAAAACGGGAAACGGGGATTGCGCCGCGCGAAAAGGAGGATGCTTTGTTATTCTTGTTGTTGGGTGGCATGGCTTGCTTGCAAGCCATGTGTTTTCCGTACACATTGGGGGGATGCGGAGGCGGGAGCACAGCCAGCCATCGTTCATCGCATCATTCTGGCCCGGTATTAGAATTCAGTTCATCCAGACGCAGTTTACATCCTTGATTTCCGAGTTCTTGCTGAAGTTTGCCGGTATCGATAAGGGCTGGAGTATCTGAAAATGCCGCGGCTGTACCGGCAGCCTGGCCTGTTACGACGCAAGCGGGAATGGAGCGGCTTTGGTCCCAGCCGTATCCGTCAGCGGATATGCATCGCCCGGCGGTAACGAGATTGGAAGTAGAGACGGCTGCCAGGGCACTGAACGGAATTGAATACACCGGCCCCGATTCGCGCCAATCCCCGATCAAACCGATACTGTCGGCATAAATTTCGCGGTCGCTCGCAAGAAAATCCGTACGGCCTTTAAGCCGACGGGTCATCCTGAAACCCGCGAATGTCGGAATCAAAAACGGCCAAATTGTTTCATCGCCTCGTTTGGAGCGGATACCGGCAACGTGCTGGCGGATCATCGCTCGCGAATCCAGCATATGCTCCGTAACGGAACGGCCGTCGCTACCGGAATATCCCTTTCCGCCGTTTTCGGGCACGACCTTTCCTTCGGGATCAAACGGCTTATAGAGCTTGAAAAGCTCCAGCCCTTTGTCGCTGGTTGCGTAATACCACCCTCCGGCAGTGTTGGTGTCGAGCGAAATGGTCTGCTCGCCGGCTGCGACGCAGATATCGGCGTCTCCCGTGGCATCGACAATACTGCCGCACTCTATGGCAATTCTGCCGGATTTGTTCTCAAAAACGGCTGCCTCGATTCGCCCATTACTCTTTATAACCGTACTGAAACGAGTGTCGTACAGCAGATCAACTCCATTGTCGCAAATAAACTCTTCCAGCAAAAGGATCGCCGAGGCGGGATTAAAATGCAGAAAATAGCGTTCGCTCGCACGCTTCGCCTGATCCCCATTTTTCAACCAGCATTGCGGAACAGTTGCGGAACCGTCACGCGTGGTCAACAGGAGCAACTCCTCGGCCAGGGCGAACGAAACCTGTTGCCCCCTTCCGTCACATAACGGCAGATAGGCGACAACCAACCCCAGCGTCGCCAAGCCGCCCAATGCATATTCTTTTTCAACAAGAAGAGTCTTCGCCCCGCATCGGGAAGCCGCCACCGCAGCAGCCACGCCCGCAACCCCCCCGCCGACCACCACGACGTCATAACGTCCCGTAATTTTAATATTTCTGGCTGGTTCAGTAACCGTTCCGTCAATTTGCTTCATCTGGCAATAATCCTGATTTTCATGTACCTGAAGTATTTTTCCCGCATTAACAACGCTTATCTTAATTAATGTCCCGCCCAATTCAAGATATGTTTTGATCCACCTGCCTGGTTGAACGACGGTAACGGCTTGCCGTTCAGGCCGCCTCCTCGTCCAAATGGAAATTCACTTGTTTTTCAAGCTATGAAATATCTTGCAATATGTTGAAACTCTATATAAAAAAAGCCTGGATATCGCTAAAATAATATGAAATTATCTAAAAGAAGTGCTTGACCGGTATTGGGGGAGGTGTTACAATGTCTACACTATGATTGGAAACAACGATGTGAGTATGTTGAGGATTGAGCGTTATGCCGCGTTGCTTGAACGCGATATTGAACGCAAGGGTCTGTTGCCTGGCCAGCCTTACCTGACTGGTACTGAAGCAGCTCGGATGCTGGGAGTGCATATCGCCATGGCCAATCGCGCAATGGTTCTCCTTGTCGAGAAATCGTTATTGGTGCGAAAGCCGGGAGTAGGCACGTTTGTCGGCCCGCAAGTGGCTTCTCGGGCAGCGGTGGAACTGAAAAGCGTGCATGTGCTGGGGTCTCTTGATCGGTTCGGCGGCGGTTTTCCGCAACAAATTCTGCTTGAGACACTCGCCAGCGCGATGCCCCAACACAGCGTGCATCTGGATATATTGCCGCGAGGGAATGCTGTAAGCCATGTCAAACGGGGTCTTGAGGGCAAGTGCGACAACCGCGATATCGCCGGGGTGGTGCTTCTGGGATGCCCGGCGGAGATACAGTCCGAAGTACTCAACAGTGGTATTCCGGCGGTTGTCTTTGGCGGAGTGTACCACGAAACCACGGCCTTGCCTTCGATTGATAAGGATCAGTACAGGATGGGGCGCATCGAGGCCGAATATCTTCTGAAAAAGGGACATCGAAAGATAGCGTACTTTTGTCGGGAAACCTGGTTGCCCGGTGACAACCTTCGCCTTGACGGGTTGAATGACGCACTGTCAGAGGCCGAGCTTAACCACGGTTCGTTGATTATTCGCAGCTTGCGTGATGATAAGGCAACCATCGAGTCGGAGGCTCGCCTGCTGTTGTCGATGCCGGACAGGCCAACAGGTTTGATTTGCTGCAGCCCCGCCTTTGCTGAAGCTGTTTTGGCTTCCGCCGAATCGCTCGGAATTCACGTGCCTGGAGACATAGACATCGTTTTTAATAACACGTCTCGCACCCGTACATCTTCGGCTGTTTCCCGATTGCCTCAGATTTGGGCGGAAATGGACAGCGTGGCCCAGTCGCAGTACGTCAGCAGCATGCTTAAAAAGTGCATCGACGGTCAAATGCCTGAACCTGAACATGTCGTCCTGCCGGTCAGGTTGGCGTCGGAAAAGAGTGAACTGCTGACTATAGCTGAGCGAAACACGCCCAACACATAGCACTGCCGACAAAATCGGTCGTTCAAGAATCAAGCGGCCACAAGCCCGTGAGCCGAAAAACCAGCCAGATGGCGGTTACTGGACAGGAAAATTTGAATATATTTTAAGGAGAGTATGGTTGCCAGCTTTATGGTCGCATATTTTTGCAGTATGTTCTTCCCATCCAATGGGAAAGAACGCGCTCAGCAAATTAAAAAACTGACAATATCAAGCTCAAATATATGGCCGACGAAGGATTAGTCTGCAGACTATTACGGAGAACAATAATGAAAGAAAGAATCATCAGTTTGATTGCAATTATATTAGTGCTGCTTACCGTTTTGCCTGACACTGTAGCGCAGGAAAAAACAAAGATTACAATGCAAGGAAAGGATTGGGATTGGAGCGGCAAGGGTAATTACAGAATGATTGTGGCTGTTCCGCCAGGGAAATTGAAGGGACGGAAGATCGATAAAGCACCGGCAAGAATTTTGCTGGACATTGAGTCGATGCCGGCGTCAATGCGCAATGCCGAACGTATTGACGCTGATTCCATCGAGGTTATGGCATATAACCCGAAAACAGGAATGCCCATAAGACAGCGAAAACTTAGAAACCGAAGTGTTTATGACATTGCCCATAGATGGGATGATTTTGACCACCATAAAACACAGTTTTACTACCACAGACACGGCAATGGACGTAAAGGGAACCTGATATGGAATCATACTCAAGTCGGCAATAAACCGTCCCATTACGCCATTTACTTTAACCTTGTGAAAAAGAAAAAAAAGACACCGTTAAGTCCCATGTTTATGATAGGAGACGGTGATGCCATATATGCTCCTGATAAGCCCATCTTTGCGGGACTGCATTATAAAGTGGAAGTCGTGGACTGGGATAATGATGGATTACTGGACTTTTTATTAAGTGATAGTCCCGGATATCTTCAATGGTATCGAAATATCGGCACCAAAACCAAAGCGCGTTTTGATGAAGCGGTTTTTTTGAAACTGGATGGGAAGATATTCCAACAAAAGTGGCTGCTTGTAGTTTGTGCTACCGACTGGGATGATGACGGGGACCTTGACTTGATTTATTGTAAATCTCCGAAAGGCAGAGTGTTTTATGCAGAAAATATTGGTACACGTTCAAAGCCGCGGCTTGCATCAAGAGGCCGTGTGAAATGCGATGGTAAACCGTTAAAAACTCCGGGCAAGCCGTTTCCTGACAAAGCAGACCCCTCTGATGCCTGGGGAGGAAGAGAATATACATGCACACCGACAGTAGTAGACTGGGATGGAGATGGTGACAAAGATCTGCTTCTTGGAAGCTACAGCGGCGGACAGGTATATCTTTGTGAAAACACACGTAACGCTAAAGGTGTACCTGTTCTTACCTGGCGTGGGTTTTTAAAAGATGCCAATGGGCGTATGATCGATTCTGAATTTGCTGCGTCTCCGGAAATAGCGGATTTTGATGGAGATGGTGATTTGGATATGGTGCTTGGCGCTGATGATCGGACAAAAAACGCCGGAGCGCAAGCTCCTGAGATATCCACGAATCTTCTGTATTATGAAAATATAGGATCAAGAACAAAACCGAAATTGATACGGCGTAAATTCCCGGACAAATTGCATGGGAAAGGTCTAAATTGTTGCACCGTTCCCAGTGTTGGAGATATTGATAATGATGGTGACCTGGATCTGATTATCGGCACTTTCAGAGATATTCATATATATACTAACATGGGGACAGCGAAAAAACCGTATTTTCGCGATGAGGGGCCTTTGAAAAGTGCCTGGAATCCTATTGCGTCAGGAACTTATGGCGCGCTATTCGGCAAAAAAGATGGTGGCTTCAATATATTTGCACCTGAAGACGGCAAATTCAAATTGATGGAGAACACAAATACCCAGAATCCACCGGAATATACGGACAAAGGGTTTTTGAAATTTGGCGGCAGAGAGTTTAAGTATGTTGCCCCACTTGGCGACCCGGAACTATTTATAGGGTTGGGCGATCTGGACCAGGATGGACTTGTAGATTTATTATATGGGACCGGCGACGGCCATGTATGGTTTTGCAGGAACATGGGTGAAAAAAACGGGAAAGTGGTATTTGGCAAGACCCGCAAATTAATGCTTAAGGATGGAAGCCCCGTAAAGGTTGGTCGCTATCGCCCCGGTACTAAAAAAGCTACAGATTTTGCCACTCATTCCGGCGATAGACCTTCGCCAGGAGTGGCGGACTTCGATGGCGATGGAGATATGGACTTAATGGTAGCTGACGCATATGGTGGGTTGAGTTATTTTGAAAATATAGGAGGAAGTACGAAGCCTGTATTTGCATCCAGAAAAATCCTGAAGAAGGAAGGAGGAGGCAGGGCACGGCTTGAAATTGTAGATTGGGACAAGGATGGCAAGCCAGATATTCTGTTCTGTCAGGGATCCAGGGTTTTCTTTTGGCGCAACATTGGAAGTGGTAAAACGCCCGTTTTCAAACAGGTTGGCGGCAACCTTCTGAAGGGCCATGCCATCCCTTATGCGCATGCCCGGGCAGTGGACTGGAATATGGATGGTGATAAAGACCTGCTTGTTTTTGGTTCCTATCCCATTTTATATTATTTTGAAAGAAGTTATGTTAAATCTGGACTTAAACAAGCCAATTTTTTTCGATTTGAGAAGAAGCAGATAAAAACTGTGGATAAAAAAAACAGCAAAACGAAAGGAAAACCCGTGATATCGATTTGTAAAATCGAGAAAAAAATCTATGCCTCTTCACCCAAGCCGCAAATAGCCAATATGGTCAGCATTAAATATATCGGCCGGGGGGTGCGGCGCGAAGAGATACGGTCTCTAATGAGTTCAAGCGACTTGCACGACACGGTACGGCGGCGTACGTCGGATGACAACGGTCGAACCTGGTCCGACTGGAAAATGCTGCACAAAGAGATGCCAACCCAGGGGGATTTCTCTAAATTACACGGCCCGGATCAGCAGGGAACCGGGCCTTACGATCCGGTATCGGGCCGGCTCATCAAACCCGTTTTTCAGCGTGTTATCAAAGGTGATCCCAAGGTGGCTATGGAGGTAATCTGGTCGGGGAAACGTTTGTTCTGTGACCATGGCTTCTACCAACTCTCAGATGACAACGGACAGACCTGGTCAAAAGCACGCCAGCTTAAATACGAGGACGGCCCCGATTTTGACGACAAGAACTGGGGCAGTGCAAAGCAATTCCGAACAAATGAGATGTACATCGGAAATGCCGTCGTCCTGTCAAACGGTACCGTAGCCATTACCGCGACGGTTCCTGTTGAATATCGCAATGCGAAGGATGAAAAATTTCCGTCGATATTTCCCAATAACTATCGCAAAGGCTGCGTAGCGGGTGCAATGTGCTTTATCGGGCAATGGAACAAATCAACTCAGGACTACGACTGGACTACGTCGAAACCGGTCTTTCTTCCACGGGCCATGTCGTCGCGGGGACTGGTGGAACTTGACCTGAGCGAACTGACCAACGGAAAGCTGCTTCTTATCATGCGGGGTTCCGACACGGCGAAGTGTCCGGGAAGGAAGTGGTTCTCGGTATCCAAAGATGGCGGGCTGACCTGGAGCAAAGTGAAAGACATGCGTTATGATACGGGGGAGCAGTTCTATTCACCGGCGTCCATATCTCAAACCATTCGCCACTCTAAAACGGGCAAGCTCTACTGGGTGGGCAATATCACTAAATCGCCGCCGAGCGGGAACATGCCGCGGCATCCACTACAGATTATTGAGATCGACGAGGATGGGCCGTCATTCAAAAAACACACGCTTACCGTGATCGATGATCGTGATCCGAAAAAAGATTCCAAACACATACAACTCTCGAATTTCTCGCTCTTTGAAAACCGGGAAACACACGACATGGAAATATACCTGACCCGCATTGGAGAAAAAGGCGACGGACGCGACACGTGGACGGCGGACACTTACAAGTACACTCTTAAATTTTAAGATTGATGGGTTACAAATAAAGGAATCTATAAATATGAAAAAGATTTACTCAGCGGCTATGACTCCGCTAACCGAAGACAACAAAATAGACAAAACTTCGTTGAAACGCATGGTTGCCAGAAACATCAGACACCGGATCGACGGTTTTTTTGTGCTTGGTACAATGGGAGAATGGAGCCAGTTTACCAAAGAAACCAAGTCTGAGATTGTTGCTGCTACATGTGAGGCGATTGAAGGCAGAGCTGAAATTCTGGCGGGAATTAACGGAAACAGCTTCCTTGACATTGCGGAGAACATCAAAGAGCTTTCCGCATTTTCGATAGATGCGTTTGTCCTTATGCTTCCGTCGACTAAACTCTCCAGCGGGAATTCTCTGAAGCTTATAAAAAGAATTTGCGCCGAGTCGGATAAAAAGTTTTATTTTTATCACAATCCCGCGATTACAGGGCATAACCTGAATGCGGACGACATCGGAGAAATTATGACTATTCCAAATATGATCGGAATTAAAAATTCCAGCGGTTGTATGAAGCTGAGGAAAGAGCTTCTTATGCTCAGAAAAGAGATCGACTTCCAGCTTTTTGAAGGACATGAATGGGCTGTCGATGAAGCATTGATACTGGGATGCGACGGCATTGTGGTTGGTCAGGGCTCATTGTCTTCGAATGTGTTAAGGCAGATTGCCGACACCGTTGAGAGCGGTGATTTTGAGAAAGCAATGAAAATACAGCATACTTTTGTCGAGATTCTTCTGGGCGTTTACGGGAAAGACTTATCCAATATCTGGATAGGCCAGAAATACGCTCTGGAAAAATTAGGATTGTTTGAGAATCACAAATGCCTGATACAAGACGAAAGCGTTCTAACGGAAAAAAGAAAGTCTGAAATCGAAACCTGCCTTGAGAAATATAAAGAAATATTGGATTAGGAAAGCGTCATGAGATATCAGGAAACAGGTGCTGTTCATAAAGATTTTCACGGAGTTGTGAATTGCACTATCGAATATATCTGCAAAAACTTTGGCAAGAATACGATGCATGAAATATTTTTCAAAACCGGACGGGACGTCTACAAAGATATTCGGGAGCACCTGGCAAAAGGCGACTCTTCCGAACTGGAAAATTTCTGGATATATTTTCTTGACCGTGAAGACGGCGAGTTCGACATGGAAAAAAACAATGGCGAAATTAAACTCATTGTGAAGAAGTGTCCCGCTATGGAACATCTGAAAATGCTTGAAATTGAGCCGCATCCTGAATTTTGCTCGCAAACAGAATATATGAATAAAGGTCTTTGCCACGGCACGGGATTCGAGATTAAAACTGTTAAAACTGGGAAATTTTCGTGCGTGCAGACCTTGAGGAGGAAATCGTGATTCCCAGCGACCATTTTGTAAGATTTTATAATGAGGTTTTTAAATTTCTTGATAGCCGGGAAGAATCTGCTTTAAGAAAATATTGGCTGGAAATAAGCAAACATCAGGAACGTCATTGCCTGCAGCTATTCAAAAAAAAAGGACTTGACGGCATAGTTGAATACTGGACGCATATTGCGGAATCGGAAAATTGCGACATGGATATTGAAAAATTTGAAGACCATGTGGCAATCAGAATGAACAAATGTCCAAGTCTAAGCAAGGTACTGGACAATGATGCGGAAGCTTTTGAACGGTATTGCGATCACTGTCCCGGATGGGTCATTCCTCTGATAGAAAAAACCGGAATGAAATGCGAATACGACATAATGGACAGAAAAACCCCCCGTTGCGAACTGAAAATATCTCAGAAAAAACTTTTACTGCATTAACAACATTCAATTTTGTTGGTTTGCATCATCTGGTAATAATCCTGTCTACGACAAGCTGTCTGAATTCTTTGGACAAATTTGAAAAATATGCGGTAAATCCCGTAACGCGAACAATCAGGTCAGGGTACAAATCCGGATTTTCATGTGCCTGGAGTATTTGTTCCGCATTGACGACGTTAATGTTAATTAATGTGCCGCCTAATTCAAGATGCGTTTTGATCAGCCCGCCAATTTTATCCGCGGCATCTGCGATATCACAGGCTCCGATATCCAATTCGAGTTGCCAGGGCGCGGTACTTCCATATCCGGGTTGGACGGCGGCGACGGCCTTGCACATTGCGGTAAGGGCCTGGTCTTTGCGGAATCCGGGATTGGGGTTGGCTCCGTGGGATATGGGCGTGTTCGCTTCCCGGCCATCCGGCGTCGCCCCTACGCTCTTGCCGAAACGAACGGTATCGGCCCAGGAAAACCATCCGGGCATCAGGCGTCGTCCGCCCGGCGTGTTTGCGGATTTAACGGTTTCGGCGAAATTATCCGTCAACCAGCCGGCCCATTTGTCTCCCAGCGAATCGCCCTGTCCGAACTTCTCGCTGCCTCCAAGCATCTGCCTGATACGCCGGCCTTCAATTCCCTCGAAATCCTTATGAAGGTTATCCGCCAACTCAGAGAAATCCAGCCGCCCCTCACGCACAACCCTCTGCTCTATAGCCGCAAACGAATCAGCCACAGTCGCCAACCCGGCCCCGTCGATGCACATGTTGTAATACTCCAGCCCGCCATTGGAAGCATCCCTGGCCTTTTCAATCGGCCCGTAACACAGAAGGTTCAATAGCAGTTCCGGTTCGTTACGAAATTGGCGATCCAGATGAAAATCAATTCCCTTCGCAGTACACAAAACAGCTTTCCCCAGATGGCTTGAAAACAGTTCAGCCAGCCGCTCCAGAGAAGCCGGTTCGTCTTCGACATCTCCGATCATCTCTTCAAAGGCGACTTCAAAAACCTTCGCTATGTTGATCTTGATGACGTCATTGAGCGTATATTCCCGCCCGGGCAGGCTCATCCAATTGCATCCGACGGCAATTCTTTTCCTGGCAAGGTCGCGTGAAAAACCACTGCGAACAAAGCCCTTAACCAGCGATTTCTCCCCCGAAAAACGCGGGAATCCCATTTTTTCTTCCAGCAGACATTGCAGCCCAAAGCGGAACAGATTCTCATCCAGCCCGTCGTGTACGCTTATCGTCAAATTGCACGACACCTTCAATCGCTTAGCCGCCTCCAATATCAGGAAAGATAATTTCGACGTAACATCTTCGCCGTTGCTTCCAGTGCCTCCTATCTGGTAATAGTGAGGATCGTTCAACAGCAGACACGCCAGATAGAAAGTCGCATCTTCGTCATCAATCAGGCCGCGATTGATATCTTTTTCGTAATAAGGCCTGAGCAGTTCATCAAGCTGCCCCCCTGCCCCGTCACGATTGTGCGTCCGGCTGGCCATGTTGAACCACGCGATCCACTGACAGGCCTCGCGGAAAGTTTGAGGCGGATATTCGACAAGCCGGGCATTCACCTCGTGCATATCCAGCAGGTTTTGTCTAAGTATCGGATCAGGCTCCCGGGCCGCCATGTTTCCGGCATGCTCGGCCGAGCGGGTTATCCAATTCTGAATTCCCAGAATCGCATCCTCCTCAGCCGTCAAAAGTTCCAGCCCGTCCTGATCGCCAAGCTTACTTTTGCAATCCCGAACCTTCTCTAAAAGTCCTCCCCAACCCAGCCTTAAGCCGATTTCGTAATCCGGGGCAAAGTGCGCATCTTTACCTATTCCGCACGTAATGTCGTATTTTCCCTGCTCATTCCTGAGATGCGAGTAATCAAATTCGGGAGGAAACGGAGCAAGCTCCAGCCGGTATCCCGGCCTCATGCGGGAAAGCATAAACATCCATCGCCCCGCCAACGCGTCACAAGAATCAATGTAAACAGGATGGTTTTCCATCAAAGATCGAAAATTCTTTCCCCACGCATACGCACCAAAAAACGAACCGTCATCGCGCGTAACCGGTGGTTCCCAATGGAAGTCATCCGGGGGCAATACGCATCCGTAATCATCTTCATCGCGTGTGCCGAGTTTTTTGAGTTTTTCGTTGGTCTGGCGAAGTTTCTCTTCGCGAAGATGCTCAATTCTCTGATCGTAATTCATTTTCTGCAATCCCTTTTCCGTCGAGGAATACCGGCCTGGCGGCCAAGCTCGCAATTCCGAGCAATCGCTGAATCTCCTGGGAATCAGGAGCGGAAAATTTTTCCGACGCCTCAATTTTCCCCAGCGCGATGCATTTATCCAGCCCCAACGGATGGTATGTCAGCAATTCGTAGTACTTGAGAGATTTCAACTCTTTCAGAAACTCAGCCGTCTGACGAATATTCCCGGGGCTGTCGGTCAGACCGGCTACAAGAGTTGTGCGAACAATCAACTCAACCGGGCTGTCATCAAGTTTTTGGATGTTTTCCAAAACAAGCCTATTATCCACTCCGGTCAAATCCCGGTGTTTTTTTGCGTCGAAGTGTTTGATATCAACCATGAAAAGGTCCGTAAACGGCAGCACTTTTTCTATCACCGACCAGGGCAGAGCGAGATTCGACTCAATAGCGGTGCGCAGCCCGAGGCTACGACATTCTTTAAGCAGTTCAGCCGCAAATTCCGCCTGCAAAAGCGGCTCCCCGCCGGAAAGCGTTACGCCGCCATGCGAGTTGGAATAGAATAATTCATCCTGCATGACTTCCCGCAAGACATCCTGAACGCTCCTGCTTTGCCCGACAATCTGCAAAGCCCCGGAAAAACATTCGTCGCAGCATTTGAAGCACCCTGTGCACAAATCGCGATCTATTTCATGTTGCCCGTCAGGTGATAGTTTGTGCGCACCCGCCGGGCAAACCTCCAGACATGCCCCGCACCCAATACATTTTTGGGGGTAGAATATCAGTTCGGCTTTGCGTGCAATTGTCTCAGGATTATGACACCATGGGCATTTCAGTTGACACCCTTTGAAAAACACGGTAGTCCGTATGCCCGGGCCGTCGTGGAGTGAAAACCGCTGAATACTCGCTATTAATCCACTGCCCATGCTTCACCATCGATCAGAAAGGAGAGTACTCACGAAACGCGACTCCAAGCTGGCCATACTTCTCTTTGGCGTCCTTAAGACCCTGAACCATTATGCCGTAATCCGAAAAAGCGGGAATGAATTTCACGCCGTTGTCGATCAGCTTCTTCATATATTCCAGATCGCCCAGGCCGGATGTCGCACAGTAAATACCGTGCCGGTTGCAGGCCTCCGATGTTTTCATTATCGCGTCCCACACCTTGGGATGCCTCACGTCGCCCGGACAACCAATGCTTTGCGAAAAATCCTGCGGGCCGAGGAAAATTATGTCCAGACCATCGACGGAAGCAATCTCGTCAACGTGCGCCATAGTTTCCGCATCCTCGATCTGAACGGCAAGGAAGGTGTTATTCCTGGCGAACTCGATATACTCGTCAACGCTCGCCATTCCCTGGTCGGCATCGCCGTTGACGCAGTCCATCCCACGCAATCCCAGGGGATGAAACTTCGCTTCGTGTACGATTTGTTTCACCTGCTCGGCGGATTTTATGTGAGGAATCATCAGCCCCTGCGCTCCCATTTCCAGCGGCTGAATGAGATCGGTATGAGACCCGTGCCCCGTCCGAATCAGCATGTCCATGTCCGTAATCTTAGCCGTGCGGATAATGTTCTCGAGCAGAGAACGGTCGATGCCCTGATGCTCATTGCATATCCACAGGCAATCGAACCCCATGTGCCCAATCAACTCGGCGAGGTTCGGATTCATAAAGTTCATCTTGGCAGTAAGGATTACCTCACCTTTTCTCATCTTTTCGCAAACAATACTTTTTTTCATGACGTATCTTCCTGTCCTTACAATATAAGTGAATA
>JAIORC010000230.1 GCA_021108335.1 Phycisphaerae bacterium | reverse complement strand
CGCCAGGCCCGGCTGACGAATCATGCTCCGCCACGCAGTCAGCCCGACGGCAAGGCCTGCCGCCAGCAGCGACCAGAACACAACCAGCGGCGGGCTGTTGAAAAGCTCCGCAGAAGTATCCGCCCCAAGGAAGGCAGAGGTAAGCGACAGGCCAATCAACAGCAGGATCATCACGCCCGCCAAGGCCATCATAATGCGATGGAATTTCTTCATGTCTGCGGTAATAGTAAGCAACTGAAAGGAAATCCGAAAGCCCCGATTTTTAGAGACGTCGGGTACAAGCAACCATAATGCCTGATGTCTAACATCTGGTTTGGGTGGCACGGCTTGCTTGCAAGCCGTGTTCTGCCTCCCACGATATCGGGTGGCATGGTCAGCGGCGAAGCCGATGGCCATGAAAGATAGACACAGAAATTGTGAATCGATCTTTCATGGCTACCCCGCAAAAACCGCGGGGTTTCCATGCCACCCGACATCGTGGGAAATTGCCCAGTATCGAACAACCATGGTCCCCTGGGGACCATGCCACCCAACGACGATGGTTATGAGGGAATCCGTAACAAACATGCTTCTGCAAGCAGAAGCATGGCACCCGCCAATTCCCCAAAGTTCCCTCAAAAAAAATTCCCGTGAGATTCGCTTCGGGCGAATTGGTATCATAAAGTTTCTATTGGAGTAGGGGTTTTTGAGGTCTCCATGTGTTTCTGCAATGCCCGTTTACCGAATGGGCGGACTCGGGGTTTCCCTGCGCGGGTAATCCCTACAAGGCATGGTGTATATGGTTACGGATAAAAGAGGTAATGGCGGAAAAAAACAAGTGGGCCGAACAGGCCTTGGCCTACAGATAAAGTCTGTGCTGGTATTGACTTGCGTTATCGTCGCGGTCGTCGCTGCCGGCGGGTGGTACTATTACCGAGCGGTCAGGGAAATGGTGTGGCGGAACAACTACATCCACGCCGAACAGTTGGGCAAGGCGTTGAGCTTCGCCGCCGAGACCGACCTCCGCGACAAACGCTGGGACTGTCTGGACGATCTGACCAGGGATCTGGTGAGATTCGAGAAAAATTCCGTGCCCTACGTTGCCATTGTCGATGCCGAGGGGAACGTGGTTTCTTCGGCTGTCCGTAGCGGCCAGACGGAGCCATGGCAGCGGTTGTTCCGGGCTGGGCCGTCGAAATTGAATCTGTCTCGCCATAACGGCCGATACGTTTTAATCACCCGTCCGATTATCTCGCGGGACAAAGTCTGGCTGAAGGAGCGACTAGCCGGCGGGGTTCGCATGGTTCTGGATATCAGCGAGACGAAGCAGGCATTGGTTCAGGCTAAGCAGAAAATTTTATACGCAGCGGTGTGGATTGCGTTTTTTGCCATTCCGCTCGGATATGTGCTTATCAATCGGGTGCTGGTGCATCCGATACGCCGACTGGTGCATGTAACCCGCCGCCTGGCCGGTGGCGATTTCCAGGCTCGCAGCGGTTTGAACCGGCGCGACGAAGTAGGCGTACTTGCCGTCGCGATGGACGACATGGCTGCCGAGATAACCCGCAAGCGCGACGAACTGCTCGCCAGCAACGAACGGCTGGAACGAAAAGTTATTGAGCGTACCGAGGAGTTGCAGGGCAAGAACGAGCTGTTGGAAGAATCGATGCTGACGCTCAGGGAAATGGCGATAACCGACGCCCTGACGCATCTGGCCAATCGTCGCTATTTCAACGAGCAACTGGCCAGGCAGTTCAGCCAGGCGTCTCGATACGACGAAGATTTAAGCTGCTGCATGATCGATCTGGATCATTACAAGGAGATCAACGACACGCTCGGCCATCAGTTGGGCGACGAAGTTTTGAAGATTACCGCCGAGGAAATACAGGCAGCCCTTCGCGAGTCCGACATCGCTGCGCGGTACGGCGGTGACGAGTTCGTATTGCTGCTGCCCGAGACCTCAATCGAAGATGCCCTGGAAGTGGCGGGACGTATCCGCGTCAGGATGGCGAGTGCCCTGCAAAAAGACAAACGGCTGCGTGTTCCGATAACTCTTTCCATCGGGGTGGCGTCCCTGCGGCGGGACACTCCGCAATCGGCTGATGGGTTGGTGTCGATGGCGGACAGGGCGTTGTATTGCGCCAAGGACCTCGGCAAGGATCGCATCATCGCCTTCCACGAAATGCGGGAGCAAACCATCACCACAGTTTGCCGGACTGAGAACCAGTTGGTCCCACGCCTGCCCAACTGGCTGGGGTAAAGTAAACGCCAACAGCCCCGGCCATCATGCCACCCATCCCAAATGCTTGGGTCGCCATGAAGAGCGACGCAGAAATGAATTTTTCATTCCTGCGTGGCGGCCTTCCCTGGCCGCCGCAAAAACCGCGTGGGTGCAAGCACCCACCCTACACCTCAAGTCTATTTCCCATTGCAGCACCGCGGCTCGTAACACCCTGTTATTACTGGCGTTACAGCCGCGTTTTTTATGGGAACTTTCTGAAAAGGGTACCTTGACGATTTTGCGAAATGGCTATACAATTAAAGTGTGACAAGTGGGGATCGGGATCCCCTTGGGGGTAGCGGAAAGTAAACCCCTCGTATCAGAAACGGGTAGTCGTTATGCAGAAGTTGTTTTCCACATCGCTTTGCCGACGCATTTCCGAGGCAACTCTTGCCGAGCGGAATGGCAACGCCGATTTCATGGGAAAATACGAACCGACCACCCCCCACGCCCGCTGCCGGGTTCGCGTCCGCCCGGTATCTCTCAGCCTCAAAAACAGCATGATGAACACCGCAATCCGCCTGTACAACGAACACGCCAACCTGGCCTGAAACTTCCTTCCAGCCGCTCGAAACCACTGATCTTCGGTGGCGAGGCATTTTTTCAATGGTGATTTCCTTGCTCTTGAGAGGTAAAGAGCGTGGACTATGGGGCGTGGATTCGCTACAGTGTAGTGCCCGGCGATTGGGTGTTTGCGGGCGGATGACGTTTTCCGCCGTCGGGAGAATGTGAAACCGTATTGAGATAATATTGAGGCGGCATTGAGGTAAGACGTGCTTCGGACGTTACATTGGTACATTATTAAGGATTTGCTCCGGGTAGCCGGCTTGGCGCTGGTAGCCTTTACGTTGCTGATGACGGTGTTTGCCATCGTCGAGCCACTGCGTAAAGAGGGTCTGGCGACCGGTCAGGTTGCGGCGCTGTTCGTCTATACCTTGCCGGTGATGCTGTCGTTCACCATGCCTTTTGCCGCATTGTTCGCCGCGTCGATGGTTTACGGGCGTTTTGCACAGGACCGGGAAATGCTGGCCTGTCGGGCGAGCGGGATATCGATAATTACGGTTCTTCAGCCGGCTGTAGCTCTGGGGGCCGTTGTGATGGTTATCTCTCTGGTCCTGACAAATTTCGTTTCCCCCATCATGCTCAAAGCCGGCGAACAGGCCGTCGTGAAAAATATCAAGCGAATCGCCTATCACAAAATCAAAAAGGACGCGTACGTCAAGCTGGACGACAAAACCATGATCCATGCCACGTATGTGGACGAAAAAAATAATGTGCTATGGGGGGTCGTTGCCGCCAGGATGGAAACCAAGCTGAATCAAACCGGCCAAAGAATTCCGGTACTTAAAGTCGTCGTCGCCCAAAAGGCCTACCTGGATACCGTGCGGGATCCCAAGACAGACATTTTTTACGCCTCGGTATTTCTGGAGAATGTAGCCGGGCCTTTTTCCAATATTCCAGGCGGTGTCCAGATGGGCGAGGAAGTACCGTTTGAAAATATCGAGATTCCCAGTCGCAGTGAGGACAAGCCCGCCTTCTACAGTTGGGGGAAACTCCTGGCGACTTTGGACGACATCACCAAGCATGGAGAAATTCAGCGTCGTATGGGCAAAATTGCCGGCAAGATACGCCGTAACCGGATGTTGTCAAAGCTTGTCGCCACGATTAACGCCCATAAACCATTTAAGGATTTGCATCGTAGCGCCGTTGGTAAAGGCCAGGCCGATGAGCAGTTGGTGTTAATCGCGCCGAAGGCGTCGGTAGATGGTTCCAAGGCGACCTTGTTCAGCGAAAAAATGCCCGATGGCCGACTCCGTCGCGTCCAGTTGCAGGTTGTCAAAGGTTCGACGGTGAAAGTTTATTCCGCCGATACCGCAACGGTGATCATCTCAAAACCACAGGTTGTCAGGCCGTCTCGAATTACCATCGAATTGCGGGGACGCGTCAGCGTTCCGGTACATAAAGGCGATACCGAGGAAGCCGTCCGTAAAAGCAGTCTGACCTGGGGACAGATCGTTTTGCCTGACGATGCCGAACTGGACGATGTCCCGCTGGGGGAAATTTACAGGAATCCCGAGCGGTTTACCAAAGACCTCAACATTCAGGCTTCGGTGACGGAGTTGCGCCAGTCGCGGGCTGGCAAGATTAAGGGGGAAATCATCGCCGAAATGCACGCGCGAATCGCTTTTGGGATTAGTTGCGTGTTCCTGGTGGCGATGGGAGCGGCGTTGGGGATTGTTTTCCGGGGCGGGCAGGTGCTGGTAGCCTTTGTTGTGGCGCTGGTACCGGCGGTAATAATGCTCATCCTGATTATGATGGGCAAGAAAATGATTTCCAACCCCAAGTCGTCGGAAATGGTAGGGGTATTTATGATCTGGGGCGGCATTGTCGCGATGGCCGTGGCGGATGTGGTAATTTATTACCGGTTGAGCAGGAAGTAGGGAGATGGCGAAATGTTAGTCAAGACCCTTGATCGATATATTCTACGCACGTTTTTACAGGCGTTGCTGATGTGTTTCATTGCGCTGATGGCGATTCGCGTGGTGGGGGACCTCGGTGTCAACATCGACGAATTTTCCGAGATGCTGGAACTGACCGATCCCGCCACGGGCAAGGACTATACTTTCGGCGCGATGGTGATGTGTATGCTCAGTTACTATACCCATCAGACGTTTGTTTATTTCAGTGAATTGGGGGGCATTATTATCGTTCTGGCGGCGGCGTTCAGTGTCGCCCGCATGAATCACACCAACGAATTGACGGCGATGCTCGCGTCGGGCATGAGTCTGCATCGTGTGGTTTGGCCGATTATTCTCATATCGATACTACTGAGCGGTTTGGTCGTAATCGACCGGGAATTCATAATCCCCAACGTCCGTTCGGAGTTGATTATCGACCCGGACGACCCGCAGAAAACCGAGCGGTTCCAAGTACGGTTTATCAATGACGGCAATAATTCCGTGTGGTATTCGCCGTGGTTCGATCCCGCTACTCACAAGATGATTCACCCTATGGTGATTCTTCGGACGCCGGATTTTCGCTACCTGGCTCATATAACAGCCGTTAGCGCACGCCCGGCGAAGTTCGAACGACGAAACGGCTGGCTGGCGGAGCAGGCGGAAATTTCACGCACCAAGAGCTATGGGCAGGAAGCCTGGAGGAGTATCCAGACAACCGGGGAAATTTATACCGTTATAGGCCCGCAGCAGATAAACGAAATTGCGCTCGAAAAATACGTGAAAAAAGAGCGGGAAAAAGACCCCGCTTTTACAATAAAGCCAAATACCATTGTCCAAAAAGCCAACAACATTACCGGATATGATGAGCACTTCAACATGAATATCCAGGCGGAAATATTCACCGCAGCCACCAGGGGCGCAGACGGAAAAGTAATTCCCCATACACTGAAAAATCCGAAATTCGACTTCCGCGGCAAGGAGGAGCGGGTTTTGGCGACTATCGTTGCCAGGGAGACTTTCTGGGTGCCGGGGCCGCAGAATAAGGCGTATTGGCAACTCCGGGAAGGGGCGTTGTTCCACGCCACCGATTTGACCGAGGGTGAACTGGAATTGGAGCAGTCCGGCAAATTGCTGGATTATTCCAGCAGTGCGGAACTGGGGAGAATTCTGGAGCTTAAACGGGCCAGGGATTCCCACGCGGTTCGAATGGCCAAATACACCCGTTTTGCCGACCCGTTCAACAACATTATCATGCTGCTGCTGGGGCTGCCGTTTATTCTGTCCCGCCAGCGGAACATCAAAGCCTCGGCGTTGCTGGCGTTGCTGATGGTGGGAGCATTTTTCGGGTTCATCCAAATCTGCCGCTATATGGGCCTGCCGGAGTTCTGGGGCGCATTCCTGCCGGTACTGCTGTTCGGCCCCGTCGCGGTTATTATGCTCGATTCAATCAAAACGTAACATCGCCGGCGAGTAAGATGCCCGGCCGAGTGCCCCCCAGGGGGCTTGTTACGGATTCTATCTTCCAAGGGGCCACCGGCTGTGTTGTATATTATTATGTTATGTCAGAAGAAATTAACAAACTGATTCCTGAACTCGCCGAGTGGAACAACGGCGACGGCATTGATATCGATGCGTGGGCGCAGTGCGTTGGCAATTTCGAGCACGCAATCGCCTATGCTGAGCTTTTCTGGCCGGAGTTTGAGCTGTACGACGGTTGCGCTTTCTTTGCTGGTATCGACAAGAGGAATTATCAGGACTGGATGAAGTCGACCAACGGAGACAAAACATCCGTGCAGGCAGTCATGAACCATACCCATATTGTCGACCTGTTTCCCAATGTGAAGGAAGAGCCGACACGAGAGCAGGTCGTCCACCTTGGTCGGAAGCTGAAGGATATGTGGGAAACGAAACTCAAACGAGATTTTCCCGGCCAGGAGATCACTGTCTCGTTTCCGGAAGATGAATCCGAGGATCTGCTTTCTTACGAGATCACATTCTTTATATAGAGAAAGGAAGGCGGACATGAAATGTCCTATGTGTGGAAATGATACCTTTGAGTCAGGCAATGTCCATGGGTATGGAATCTCTAACCTCAAGTTCAAGAGCAACGGGTCCAGCCTGCTGGCCAGGGCAACCTACTTCGGTGGCAAAACAACGCGTGCAAAGCGTTGCAAAAAATGTGGATTCTTAGCGATCTTTGCAAAGTGAATTGTCAGACAACCGGCGGCATGGCAGATGCATAACCTACAGCCTCCCGCCTTCAGCCTTTCTTTTCCGTTGTTGCTTTTGGGTATCCCACCGGTTCGAGGTCGCTTAGTGGTATCTGGATTTCGAATGCGCCGCGTAGGACGGTGGCTTTTTGGCCGGCTTTGTCTATGCGGACGAGGGTGGCGGCGGTTTTGAACGGCACGACGTAGACCTTTTGGCCGGGCGGGGTGGCCAGGACGGCTTGACGATTTTTTGCAGCGGCTTTGCCGTCGGTTTTGCCGTGGGGGATGGGGCGGTTTTTGTCCTCGCGAGATTTCGCGGAACCGGCGGGTTTGCGGCGGGGTTTCCCGGCGGCATGGTGGCGATCAGACCTGGCGGCGAACGGGCCGATCTGCGGGAAGATATCCTGGAGGGACAACTGGATAATTTTGCCGCCGGCTAGTTCGACGGTAGCCCGCAGGCCGGCGAAGTCGATCTTGACCAATTTGCCCCGGCCCGGTTTTTGGCTGATGGTTATTTCGTCGCCGATTTTGACCCTAGCGATTCTTCCCAGCCATGCGTCAAACTGTTTTGCGCGGTCTTTGTGCTGTTTTTCCGCTTTCTTTGCTTCGTCCCGGAGTCTTTGCGCCTCGGCGAGTTGCTCTTCTGCGGAGGCAGCCCTGGCTGAGGCGTCTTGCCGGATGGCTGTCATCTGTTGACGCACGGCGGTTTGCCCGACGTCCGGCATAAGCTCAGCCAGCGGAATTTCTCGCTGCATGCCGCGCTGTTCGACAAGGGCGATCTGCTTGTGCAACTCCAGACGCACCAGCGTGGCCGCCTTGCCGGTTGCGGGTATGAGCAGCTCGTCGCCGGGTTTCAGTTCGTTTATTCTGGCCAACCAGGTGGTGAAGTCTTCCTTGAGGCGGGCGACGTCGGCGATTTTTTCTTCGAAGGCCTCGGCCTGTCCCTGGGCCTGAACCTGGGCAGCCGCGGCGTCGGCACGGGCGGCTTCGGCTTGTTGACGTGCAGCCCCGGTCAGCCGCAGTGCCTTACGGAACTGGCTGCCGCGTTTGGACATGTGGCCCCGTGCGGCGTCGGTAACCCGCTTTGGCAGACCGAGTTTTTCGGCGACGGTGATGGCGTGGCTTTCGCCGGGCGTGCCGATTCGCAGGTGGTACGTCGGCCCAAGTGTCCGGGTGTCGAATTCCACCGAGGCGTTATCGACGCGGTCGTGGTTCAGCGCGTAGGCCTTGAGTATCGAGAAATGCGTAGACACCATCGCCAGGCAGCCCAGGCGTTGCAGCTCGTCCAGCAAGGCCTGGCCGATCGCGCCGCCCTCGTCCGGATCCGTGCCGCTGCCGAGTTCGTCCAGCAGCACCAGACAATTCTGCCCGTTTTTCTTCAGCCGCCCCAGAATGTACTTCAGCCGCTCTATGTGCCCGCCGAACGTGCTGAGCGATTGCTCGAGCGACTGCTCGTCGCCGATGTCTATCAGCACGTCGTCGAATACGGACAGCCTCGCGCCGCGCTGTACCGGCAAGTGCATTCCCGACTGGGCCATCGCCACCAGCAGCGCGACGGTTTTCATGGCGACCGTTTTGCCGCCGGTGTTGCTGCCGGTGATTACCAGGATATCAAAGTCGCTGCCCAGCCGAACGTCAATCGGCACGACGGAATGAATGGCCTGGTGGGTCTTGCTGCCGTGCGGGAAGGCGGGGGCGGTTTTGGTCTGCGGGTCGTTGGGGTTTGCGGCGAGGCTGTCGCGGGCCTTGCTGGCGGCTTCCAGCAGCGGGTGGCGTGCCCGGAAAAACTCCAGCCCCTTACGATGCGTAATCGTTGGGGCGGTCATGTCGAACTGGTAGGCGTACTGGGCCTTGGCGCTGAGCAGGTCCAACTGTCCAAGCGTCCGCAGCGAATTGCGGATACTTTTGAGCCGGGCGGTGATCTTCACGCCAAGGTCGCTGAGCAGTCTTTCGATTTCCTGCCGCTTATGGTCGTGCAGATCGACAAGGTGATTGTTCAGCTCGACGGAGGCGTTCGGCTCGACGAAGACGGTTTGGCCGGTGTTGCTGGCCCGGTGCACCACGCCCGGCAGCCGGCCTCGATTGTCAACGCGCACCGGCAACACATACCGGTCGCCGTGCAGCGTAACATGAGCGCCGGTCAGCAGCTTTTTAACCTCCGGGTTCCGCAGATAGCTGTGGATAACGTCGTGAATTTTCTGCGTGGTGGCGGCGATTTCGCGGCGGAGTTCGCCCATGCGAGCCGACGCGTCGTCGCGGATTTCTCCGTCCGGGGCGATGATGGCGCGAATGGCTTCGACTTCCGCGGAAAAATTGCCCAATCCGCCGGCAAGGGCGTGTATGAGTTTCAGGCGTTCGGGCAGGCTCCGCAAAAAAACCCGGCAGTTACCGATGGCGGTCAGCGTATCGGCGATTTCGGAAAAATCCTCCACGCTGCCGCCATGGCCTGGAACGGCCCGCGTCAACGCATCGGAAATATCCCCAGCTCCGCCAAGCGGCGGCAGGCCGGTCTCGCGAACGACCTCGACCATTTCGGTGGTTTGCTCGACCCATTGCTGGACGACGTGGATTTTGGCGCTCGGGGCAATGGTAAGCGCAGCCTTCCTGCCCAGCGAGCAACTGCAAAAACCGCTGAGTATCCGCCGCACAGCGTCGAACTCGATTTTGTCTAACGTGTAAGCATCCATAATATTTAATGTCTAATGTCCAATGTCTAAAAAACCAATCAAAACAAACCGCCGCTGTCGTTGTTCGTTGTTTTTAGTCATTAGACATTGGACATTAGTCATTTGGCGGCTTTGCCGCCTACTGTACCTGGTTCAGTGTAGGCCTGGAGTAGTGATCGAGGTTCAGGCCTTTGAAATATTCAATGGTTTTGGTTAATCCTTCGCGGAGGTTCGTAGCCGGCTGCCATTGGAGTTTTTCCTTTGCCAGCGAAATGTCAGGTCGTCGCTGCGTGGGGTCGTCGGCGGGCAGCGGGCCATAGACCAGTTTCGAGCTTGAACCCGTCAACTCGATAATGATCTCGGCAAGTTGCTTTATGGTGAATTCGTCCGGGTTGCCAAGATTGACCGGACCTGTGAAGTTTTCGGTATTGTTCATCATGCGGATCATCGCCTCGACGAGATCGTCCACGTAGCAGAACGAGCGGGTCTGGCTGCCGTCGCCGTAAATGGTGATGTCTTCGTTGTTGAGCGCCTGGAGGATAAAATTACTCACAACCCTGCCGTCGTACGGATGCTGGCCAGGCCCGTAGGTGTTGAAAATCCGCACCACGCGAATGTCCACGCCGTGCATGCGGTGATAGTCGAAGAACAGCGTCTCGGCGCAGCGTTTGCCTTCGTCGTAGCAGGCTCGCGGGCCTATGGGGTTCACGCGGCCGCGGTAGCTTTCCGGCTGGGGGGATATATCCGGGTCGCCGTAGACTTCGCTGGTGGAGGCTTGGAGAATTTTCGCGCGGGTTCGCTTTGCGATGCCGAGCATGTTCATTGCCCCGGCGATGGAAGTTTGGAGGGTCTGGACGGGGTTGAACTGGTAATGCACCGGGCTGGCCGGGCAGGCGAGGTTGTAGATTTCGTCCACTTCCAGCCTGGCTGGCTGGGTGATGTCGTGGCGGATCAGCTCGAAGTTGTGATAATCCAGCAGCTTGGCGATATCGCGCTTCTGGCTGGTGAAGAAATTATCCATGCAGATAACGTCATGGCCTTTGTCGAGCAACTGCCCGCAAAGATGCGAACCGATCAGCCCCGCACCACCAGTTACCAGAATTCGTTTGAGAGTATTCATGGCAGATTCCTTAATTCAGTGAAGTAACGATAAGGTTACACGGCAGGGGCGTGTCTTTCAACCGGTGATTCGAATAAGGCAAATACTTCCTTGAAAAAGCATCTGGAGAAGGGGTATAAATGCGGGTATCCTGGACGGTCGGGATTGAATGAGATACTGAAATAAAATCGATAATCTGCCCCGCTGGGCGGAAAGGGATTGGACATGACTGGATTATACATAGCATTGGGCGTAGCGTTGTTGGTTATTGTCGTGGTTGTCGCGATTTACAACGGACTGGTTCACAAGAAGGTTCGCTGCGAGGAAGCCTGGAGCCAGATCGACGTGCAACTCAAGCGGCGGTACGACCTTATCCCGAACCTCGTGGAGACGGTCAAGGGTTATGCCTCGCACGAGAAGGAAACGCTGGAAAACGTCATCAAGGCCCGCAATACGGCTATCAGCGCCAACGGCGTCGCCGAGCAGGCCGGGGCCGAGAACATGCTAACCGGCGCGCTGAGCAAGCTTTTCGCGCTGTCGGAGAGTTATCCCAACCTCAAGGCCAACGAAAACTTCGCCCAGCTCCAGGAAGAGCTGACCAGCACGGAAAACAAGATAGCCTTCTCCCGCCAGCACTACAACGACTCGGTGGCGGTGTACAATATCGACATTCTCAAGTTCCCCAACAATATGGTCGCCGGCATGTTCAAGTTCACGAAACGCGATATGTTCGAATTGGAAGACACCGCCCAACGCGAAGCGCCGAAGGTTTCGTTCTGATTGACGGCGTAGTCATCTGTTGAGAATTTTGGTCGCGAGGAATATCTATGCCGGTTGAAACGTTCCACACCCTTATTGCCCGCAACAAGCGGAACAGCGTTTTGCTGATTACCGGGTTCATGATTTTTTTCATGGGGCTTGGTTTGCTGATCGGTATTGTCTGGGGGATGAGCATCGGCGGTTCGGAACCGGATTATGATGCGTATGGTAACGCAGTTTACGAGCATCAGACACAAGGCAGCGAAATGCCTTCTGAAATTCCCCATGACGCTCCGGTGGAGCAGGCGACGGAAATCAATTGGCATTTCGGGATTATGGTCGCCCTTATTGCCGGCGGGGTTGCGTTTGTAATGACGCTGGCGAGTTTTTACGGCGGCGGCAACGTGCTGCTGGGCATGAGCAAGGCGAGGCAGATACAAAAGGCCAATGATCCGCAACTGTTCAACGTGGTCGAGGAATTGACGTTGGCCGGCGGGCAGCCAATGCCCAAAATCTATATCATCAACGATTCGGCGATGAACGCCTTTGCCACCGGGCGAAATCCGAAGCACGCCGCCGTAGCCATTACCACCGGCCTGCGAACCAGGCTCAACCGCGACGAACTCCAAGGCGTGATGGCCCACGAGCTTAGCCACGTCCGCCACTACGACATACTCTACGCGACGCTGATGGCCGTCATGGTCGGCTGCGTCGTGATGCTCTGCGACGTGTTCCTGCGGAGCGTATTGTGGGGCGGTGCGGGAGGCCGGCGGCGAAAGAGCGACAGTGACAACGGCATATTGCACATCATCCTGACAGTCGTTGCTATTGTCCTGGCGATTCTCGCGCCGATACTGGCCAGGATTATACAGATGGCCCTAAGCCGGCAACGGGAATATCTCGCCGACGCCGGAGCTGTCGAACTCACGCGAAACCCCGACGGCCTGGCCAACGCACTGGCGAAACTGTCCTCCGATGAGGAAGTGCTCGAAGTCGCCAATCGCGCCACCGCGCCGCTGTTCATCGTCCATCCCGTCAAGAAATTCGAAGAACGCTCCAAAAGCATCTTCGACACGCACCCGCCAGTTACCGAGCGAATCAAAAGGCTACACTCGCTGACAGTGTGATAACACGCACTTCCCACAAGGGGCCAGGCCACCCGATGTGCCACCAATGCTCGTAAAAAACCGCAATCTTCCTAGACGCTTGAGCGGCGGGGCTTTACAATGTTACACCATTGAACTAGCGAACCTTATTCAGAGAACGAGTGAAATTCAGAAAACTAGCGAACTTTATTCAGAGGTAAACGGATATGTTATTGAAAATGTTGCGAGCCAAGATTCACCGGGCCACGATAACCGAGGCCTGCGTTGATTACGTGGGTTCGATCACTATCGATGTCGAGATGCTGGAGGCATCGGGGATTTTGCCCGGCGAGTGCGTGTTGGTTGCCGATCTCACGGACGGTCAACGGTTTGAGACGTATGTCTTCGAGGGCGAGCGCGGCAGCGGCGTGATTTGCATCAACGGCGCGGCGGCCCGGCTGGTTGACGTAGGCGACAAGATAATCATCATGGCCTACGGTTACGCCCCGCCGGACGAAGCAAAGGCGATAACGCCAAAGGTCGTGCTGGTCGGGGAAGACAACAAGATCGACGAAATTCGATAGCCGGAAGCCATAAGCGCTTATGCGACAGATAATTATAGATTTAGGTACGGTGCATATCTTCGGCGGAGAGATTCCGCTGCGCATTTTCGGTTATGGGTTGATGCTGGTCTGCGGGTTCCTGGCGGGCATTCTGCTGGCCCAGTGGCGGGCGAAGCGGGCCGGCGAAAGCCCGGAGCTTGTTTCCCAGATGGGCATATGGGCGCTTGTCGGCGGGGTGGTCGGGGCGAGGATGGCCTATGTGTTCAAGAACTGGGACAGCTTCAGCGCGGGCGGTTTAGGGGAGATTTTCAACGTTACTTCCGGCGGGCTGATTTATTTCGGAGGCCTGCTGGGCGGGACGATTACGGTGTTGGCCTACATGAGAATCAAGCGCATGCCGATACGGCGGTATATCGACATCGTAGCCCCGAGCCTGATGATCGGCCTGGCGTTCGGGCGTATGGGCTGTACGCTCAACGGTTGTTGCTGGGGCGGGCCTTGCGAGGAATCGTGGGCGATGAGCATAAAATTTCCCATGATATCCCGTCCGTTGCTGAAGGTCGGCGGGGGCGAGAATCCATATTCCGACGGGCAGACGCTTTGCCCGACGTATTCCGAGCAATATTGGGCCGGCCGGGTAACGCCCGACGCCCGGCTGTTGAATGCGTATATTACGCAAACGCGGGAATTGGGAGAAAATTCGACATATCGCAAGAATGAAGGCGGCCGCCGTGTGGTTAACCGCCAGGCGGTGCTTCCCGTTTCGCAGTTGCACGGGCAACTCCACAACGATCAGTTGGCGGCGATGTTTGCCGACAAGGCTGAGTTGGAAAAATTATTCAACGTCGCCGCTGGGCGTGACAGGGTGTTGAGCAAGGCGGAATGGCAGGAGGCCTTGGCGGCGGGGGACGGGCTTCTCCGCGGTAGCGAGATGTGGGACGAGGCGATCTGGTTTGATCGGCCCGTCGTTATGCAGGATTATTACAGCTCCGCAGCGGCGGACGGGTTGTTGAGTTTCGCGGAATTCCGGGAGTACTTCCAGAGGCGGGCCGACGAGCTGCTCGGGCAGTTCGACCGGAACAAGGATGGCCGGTTGCTTGGGCAGGAGCGGAAGGCGGCCAATGCGTACTTGCAGGAAGATCTTTACGCGCTGCTTGGCAATCAGTGGAGCAACGCGCTTCGGCCGGCCCAGCCGTTGGGAATTTTCAATGGATTTCTTCTGGCGGTGTTGCTGATGCTGTTTTATCGGTACCGGCGGCGTGAGGGGCAGGTTTTCGCCCTGATGCTGATAATGTATCCTATAACGCGATTCATGCTGGAGTCGATCCGGCACGAAAATCCGTTGAATTTGCTGGCTGGCGATCCGACACATAATCAGCTTACTGCGCCGTTTATGGTGTTGGGCGGGCTTGCGCTGTGGTGGTGGTTCAATCGTTTGCCGGCATCGGCAGGGGCGACCTTGGCCCAGCGGCAGAAGTTTGCCGGTGTGGTGGGTAATGCTAAAAAATGATCACTGAAATTTTACTCTAAGGAGAAAGACATGAAGAAGACATATGCCGGTTTGCTATTGTTGCTTTGCATGTGCCACGTTGCGGTGGGTGCGGATTCCCAGGTTTTGTTGCAGGGGGTTGCCAAAAAGGCGGTCGGTGCCTTTGTGGTAGTCGAGTGCCACATCAAGGAAGAGACCGGTTCGCAGGTTTTCAGGGGGGTTGGCGTTTGTATTCACAAATCGGGGCTGTTCATGGCTACGGGCATCGATACGCGGCTTCGCCCCAAAACCATCACGAAGCTGCAAGTGATTCTGCCCGGTGCGGAGAAGACAACTTTCGACGCGAAGCTGGAAGGTATTGACCCGTTGACCGGCTTGACTTTTTTGCAGGTTTCGGCGAATCATTCATGGTCGGCGATCGGATTTCAACGGAAGGCGAACCTTTCCCTTGGCAGCCAGGTTGTCTCGGTTGGGTTGAACCTTAGTGATCCGGCGAGATCGCCGACGCTTGGGTTGGGTTACGTGGCGAGTTTCCGGCGTGTGCCTTCCCGGCTGATTCGTGTTACGGGCGGCTCGTTAAGCCCGGCTGGTTCTGTTGTGTTCGATTCGTCGGGCAAGGCGGTGGGTATGGTCATGGCCCAGCCGTGGCAGCGATTCGAGACCCTGGGTCGCGGCGGGCGGTCTCTTAACATGCCTCTGAAGAACGAGGAAAGGCCGATAAGCTTTACCCCCGTCGAGGAATTCGTATACATTCTCGCTAATCGTCCCAAAGGCGGCAAGGTTCGTCGTTTTCCATGGATTGGGGTTGGGAATTTTTCTCCCGTTCCAGCGGAGCTTGCCGAGGCCAAGGGTTTGACAGTGCCCGCGGTAAAGATCGAGCAGGTCGTTCAGGGGCGGTCGGCAGACAAAGCCGGACTTAAAGACGGAGACATGATTATTGGCTTCAATGGCAAGCCGTTGGAAAGACTGGCTTCGTCCGGGTTGGTCAATCAAAACCTGGTTCGCACGATTATGCGGGCAAGTGGGGAAATTACCCTGACGATATTGCCCGCCGGCGGAGGGGCGTCCCGGACGGTAAAAGTCAAGCTTGAGCCGATGCCCGAATTGCCTGCCGAGGCCAAGCGGATTTTTCATCCGGCCCTTGGGTTTATGGCTCGTGAGAAGGTAATGCTCGACAAATTTCTCGACAAAGGTTCTGCAGCCGGGGTTCCCGGCTTGCTGGTGCTGGCGGTGCGTCGCGGAACCCCATCGGCCTTGGCGGGATTGATGCAGGGCGACGTGATTGTCATGCTCAACGGCAGGAAGGTTACGACCGCCGCTCAGGTTAAAGACCTGCTGGATAAAGCGCTGTCGAACAAGCCTCCGCTGGATATTGTTCTGATTGTAAGACGAGGTACGGGAACTGAAAAAGTAGTGATTCGGTCTCGTAAATAGAACCGCGAACGATTGAACAGATGACCATGGGCTGAAAGCCTGTGCGATCAACGGCCCGTCGGCGGAAAGGAAATAGTTTTGTTACGATACCGATTATGGATCATGATCGCGGGAGGTGCGGCGATTTTGGCGGCGGCAGTTTCGCCCGTGGCCTCTGCCGCTCCTGCCAAGCCGTCTTCACAGGCCGAGTCGATTGCGGCGGAATCTTTGCTGTTTTCGGCGGAGCGGTTGTATCATTGGCCGGAAGCTCCTGCCCGGGCGGGGCGGCTTGTCGTTACCGGTAAGTACCTTCTGGAATTGGCGCCGGACAATTTACAGGTTCAGCGATTGCTGTGCGACTTGTATCAAAGCCAGGGGCATTTTGCCAAGGCTGCCGAGGCTGCGAAAAAGGTGCTGGACGCTCACCCGAACGATTATTCCGCGGGGTTTCGCTGGTTGCGGTTTGAATTACAGGCCCGCGATAATGCCAGTGAGCGGACAACGTTGCTCAGGCGTCTGCTGGACAGCCCGAAACTTCCGCTACCTCTGCGGGCGAACGCGGCGTTGGGTTTGGCGAATATTTTCCAGGGCCAGGGCGCCAAAAGCGATGCCCTGGCGATGGTCAACGAGGCGTTGAAGCTGGATCCGTACAATCACGATGCCCTGCTCAGCCGGCTGGCACTGGCTGCCGAAGCCTCCGCCAAACTGCGTGTGGAAACCATGCTCAGGTTGTTGCGGTGCAATCCGCGGGCATGGTGGGTTGCCAGGCAATTGGCCGGGCAGCTTTGCCGGATGGGGCTTACGAAAATGGGGGTGCGGTATTACAAGCAGGCCTGGGAGCTTTGGCAGGGCGATACGCCTCTGGGCCAGGCACCGGCGGGCTTTGCCTGTGAGTATCTTTCGGCATTGCTGGATGCCGGGGAATATGTTCAGGCGATCAAAGATTTTGCCCCGGCCATGGAGCGGCTAAGCCAGGTTGCCCAGTTTCAATCGTTGATGGTTGAGGCCTACCGGATGACCAATCAGGAGGATCGCGCAAAATTGATTCTTCGTGGTCTGGGGCAGCAGTATCGTTCCCAGTTGACCGCCAACGAGGCAATAGGGGAGGTGGAAGGGACGAGCGAGAAAAACAAATTGGCCAGGGCGTCGATAGCGATGAACCTGGGTTGGTATTACCTGCTTGCCGAGCGAAAATCCCTGGAGGCGTTGCGCTATGCCCGCAAGGCCAAGGCCAACGGGGCTACGGGCGAGGCCATCAAATTGCTGATCGGTGCGGCGGAGCTTTCGTCGGGCAACGTGGAGGGGCTGAAAAAGCTCAAGCCGCTGATAGATACTCATGCCCTGGCGGCGGCGTTTGTAGCCGAGCACGACTTCGAAAAAGGCGACGGGCAGTTGGGCCGAAGGGCCGTCCTGGCCGGTATGAATGCTTCCCGGTCGGGCCTGGCGTATCGCATTTTACGGGCGCTGGCGAAAAAGCACAAAGTGGCTGTTCCTCCCGCAAAAGACGCCAAAACGATACAGGCCCTTATGGACGCCGTGGACCGGCGTTTTCTGCAGTTGGGATTGACGCCGCAGTTGTTCATCAACGTGAAAATCCAGCCGGTCAAATCGATGGTTTCTGTCGGTCAGCCCATGTATGTCAAGGCAATATTGACGAACAAATCCGAAGTGCCCATCACTATAGGCTCGAACGGATTGTTGGATAATCGGCTGGGACTGGTTGTGAATCTCAAGGGGCAAAGCGACCGGCCTTTGGTTTTCGCGTCGGTGCCCGTAATTATCTTACCGGCGCCACGATATCTGCCGCCTGGTAAAAGCGTTACCGGGCAGGTCCGGCTTGATGTCGGCTCGATGGCGTTATATCTGCCTCATCATCCACTGGAGGCTGTCAAGCTGGAAATTCGCGGGGTTGTTTCGCCTCGCGAGAAGGCAAACTGTACGGTCAGCGATTTGCCCATGATCAAGCCGGCGGCGGCCACCATCACGCGGATGGCGATGCTGGCGGTGGTTGACGATCTGGATAGCGTCAGCCCCAGGCAGTACAACAACCATCTTCGCGCGATAGAGAAAACCCTTACCGACGGAAAATTGAAAAAACAGGTACTGGCGGTGCGGCGGATCGGCAGCTTGATATGTTGGATGCGGGATGTCCAGCAGAAGCGGGCAACATTTCCGGCGGGGATAGCCTCCACTGTGAAGATGAAGATTCTCCTGGGCTTGATGACCAAGGCATTGCAAAATCCCCGGCCGATTGTCCGGGCGGAGATGGTTGCTTCGCTGGCGGACGCCAGCCTGGACGGCGAGATTCTGAATCGACTCGGCGCGGTGATAGAAGACCCCAGTCCACTGGTGCGTTTCCGTATCGCCGAGGTGATCGGCGCTTCCGGCACAGCCGGCAGCAGGCAGTTGGTTGAATTGTACGCCAAGGACACCAACAAGCTGGTAGCCGGGATGGCTACCGCCTACTTGCGATACTGGCGGATACAGGCGAAGAGGAAAAAAGCGGCGAGACCCAAACGCAAAAAATCCGCTGCGGGGAAGGGGCGGTAATTTTCCCTTGTTTATAATACGGACATTTCGTTCAGCGCAGTTGTTTTTCCTGGCCGATGACGAGCATCTGGCGGCAGGCCCGGCAGAGCGATTTACCCATGCATGGGTGGGTATCTGGTGTGTTTCGTTTCTGTGGGCACTGGCGGCGTTTGGGTTGTGGAAGCTGACCCGCAAGTTGTTCGGCACCCGCGAAGAAACCCATTTTCTTTCGGGAATGATAATCGCCGCGATTATGCTGCTGTTGGTCTATCGCCGCTCTGCCCGCGGGGTTGTAAAGCTTCTGGCGGGAGCGGATCCGGTGAATCAGGCGTTGCTGGCGGCGATGCTGGCGGTGGGGTTGACGGTATGCCTGTCTGTTCTACGGACGGACTGGCATCGCCAGGAAATGATCTTATGGGATTGGCTGGCATGGATTCGTCCCGCATGCAAGGCTGGGCGAATTTTGCTGTTGCTGCCGATGTGGGGCGCGTGGGCGATGTTCATCCTGCCGCATTTCCGCCGCGTGGATGCCGAGGCAAGCCCGGCTGCGGCGGTGATGGCCAGGGGATGCGGGCCTTTGACCGCCACGGTGCTTATGGCGGTGCTGCTGGTCTGGTCGATTTGGTATTTTGCCTATCTTCCCTGGACGCAATTGAGTATATTTGGCGTGGCGATTCTCGCAGCCGTCGGCGGTGGATTGTATCTTGCCGGCAGAAAAGGCAAAATGGATCGCGAGGTTCTGCTGGCGACGAATCTGCTGACCCAGCTTGCGATGCTGCTGGCGTTTTTGGCGAATCGTGAATTGCGATTCTGGTAGTTCTTGATCTGAAGGGCATATACAGGTAGAAAAAGAGTATGAAATCAACAGCACTTTTAACGAGTTCCGTCGGCAGTTATCCCAAGCTCACCGGAAAAGTCCGCGACATCTATGACCTTGGTTCGGAGTTGATGCTTGTAGCTACCGACCGCATCAGCGCTTACGACGTGGTAATGCCAAACGGCATCCCGGACAAGGGGCGTGTGTTGACGCAGATCAGCGCCTTCTGGTTCGATATGCTCAAGGATATCGTGCCGAATCATGTTATTTCGGTAGCCTTGAAAGACCTGCCCGAAGACCTTCACGGCCAGGAGGAACTCGACGGGCGATTCATGCTCTGTCGCAAGGCGAAGGTCGTGCCCATAGAGTGCGTCGTCCGCGGCTATCTAGCCGGATCGGGCTGGCGGGAATACAAGGAATCCCGGACGGTTTGCGGTATTAAGCTGCCGGATAAGCTCAAGCAGTGCAGCGAACTGCCCGAGCCGATTTTTACCCCCGCCACCAAGGCAGAGCAGGGCGAGCACGACGAGAACATCAGCTTCGAGCGGGCTTGCGATATCGTCGGCGCGGAGACAATGACGCGGTTGTGCGAACTGTCCATCGCGATTTACAACAAGGGACGCGAATTTGCCGCGGAGAAGGGGATTATTCTGGCGGACACCAAGTTTGAATTCGGCCTTGATGAAGACGGCAATATCATGCTGATTGACGAAGTTCTCACGCCGGATTCCTCGCGGTTCTGGCCTGCCGATTCCTACAAGCCAGGCAAAGACCAGCCCAGCTTTGACAAGCAGTTTGTGCGGGACTATCTGGACAAGATCAAGTTCGACAGGACCCCGCCGGCTCCGCCGCTGCCGCCGGAAATTGTCTCGAGCACGCGGGAAAAATACATCGACGCATACACCAAACTCACCGGCCAGACCTTCCCCTGGGAATAATCACAGGGGGCACGGGCGCCCCTTGCCTTAGGGGCCGTGTTGTTTTACTGTTGCAGATGATTGCAGAAGGCCGGGGGGAGATTGCTCATAGCTTCTGATTACTTTTGGAGTTTTCCCGGGGTTTTCTTTTTCTTCTTTCGCATCCGATATGGCCTCGGTTCTCTCCAGCCTTTTTCTTTCCATACATACTCGCCCTTCTTGTTGATGTATGCCGTTTTACCCCCATATCCCCAAACTCTGGCCAGTCCATTTTTAAAGTCATATGCCCGCCAATACTTGGGCTTGACTATCCATTTGCCTTTTGTATCAATATAGCCAACACCCTTATAAACCAGATTGGTCTTCTTGTTGATAACCGTTCCGCTAACCGAAGCCAGACCCTCGGAAAAACAGCGGGGGTTTATGTCACCGTGGATTTTGATTACCAATTTGCCCTTCTTGTCAATAAAACCCCATTCGTCTTCCTTGTCCAACCCGACAGGGGCAAGGCCATCACAAAACCATAATATAAACCAATATTTTGGTTTAATCACCCAGCGGCCTTTAGTATCTATAAGGCCTTGTTTTCCACCAATGGCTGCTATCGCCATACCGTTTTTAAAATTGGATAGAAAATCAAATTTTGGTTTTACTACCCACTGACCCTTTTTGTTGATAAAACCCCATTTTTCGCCGACAGCAACCGGTGTTACTCCGTCTGAAAAATAGGTTACCAAGCAGGTATCTGTAAACTTGGGTGGAACCACAATTTCCCCTTTTGTGTTAATGAAACCTATTAGCATCTTTCCGTTTTTCTTTACACCTATTCTTGCCAAGCCCTCCTTAAATGGCCCCGCGTCCTTGAATTGAGGTTTTACCTGCCATTTACCTTTCTTGTCAATAAAACCCCACTTCGTCTTGCCATGGCGTCCCTCAGTAACTTGCACGGGAGCGAAACCTTCGCTGAATTCCCATGCCTGCCTGGCTTCTGGCTTGATGACCATCTTGCCATTAGTATCTATGTACCCCCCCCCACTTCCAAGGGCGCTTCGCGAAGAAACACTTGCAAGCCCCTCACTAAAATGTGCCGCATACTTGAATTGCGGTTTGATTACAACCTTTCCGGTTTCGTCTATATAACCATATCTTTCAAATCCTTTCTCGTCTGCCTCCTTTATGAGAAAGCGATGCTTGGACTTTTGGAATTTGGCTTCCGCAGATGCTTTTTTGACGTCATCAGCATTTCCGATGCTATAAATGAACCCTGAAAACAAGGCACAAACACAAATTAAGATTATCGTTCTCAACATATTTCAACTCCTGATCAATGCCGACATCCAACCTACGCACTTATTTTTTGGGGATTCCCGGGGTTTTCTTTTTCTTCTTTCGCATTCGATATGGCCTTGGTTCTCTCCAGCCTTTTTCTTTCCATACATACTTCCCCTTCTTGTTGATATATGCCGTTTTACCCCCATATCCCCACACTCTGGCCAGCCCATTTTTAAAGTCATATGCCCGCCAATACCTGGGCTTGACTATCCACTTGCCCTTTGTATCAATATAGCCAACACCCTTGTAAACCAGATTGGTCTTCTTGTTGATAACCGTTCCGCTAACCGAAGCCAGACCCTCGGAAAAACAGCGGGGGTTTATGTCACCGTGGATTTTGATTACCAATTTGCCCTTCTTGTCAATAAAACCCCATTCGTCTTCCTTGTCCAACCCGACGGGGGCAAGGCCGTCGCAAAACCATAATATAAACCAATATTTTGGCTTAATCACCCAATGGCCCTTGGTGTCTATAAGGCCTTTCATCCCGTCAATATTTGCTATCGCCATACCGTTTTTGAAATTGGACAGAAAAAAATCAAATTTCGGTTTTACTACCCACTGGCCTTTCTTGTTGATAGCCCCCCATTGGTTCCCGAATTCCTCCCCGATCACTACAGGAGTAACTCCATCCGAAAAATAGGATACTAGGCTGGAGTATGTAAACTTGGGCTGAATTACAATTTTCCCTCTTGTGTTAATGAAGCCTATTAGTTTCTTTCCGTTTTTCTTTACCGCTATTTTTGCCAAACCCTCCTTAAATTGCCCCGCGCCCTCGAATTGAGGCTTTACCAGCCATTTGCCCTTCTTGTCTATAAAACCACTTAGCAGTTTCTTGTTTGTTTTTGTTGTTACCTCAGCAAAACCTTCGCTGAACTCCTCTGCGTACCAGAATTGCGGTTTGATGACCATCTTGCCGCTAGTATCGATGTAACCCCACGGCGACCCAAAAATATTCCGCGGACAGACGCATGCAAGACCTTCACTGAAATATCCTGCCTGTTTGAATTGCGGCGTAATTACTACTTTACCGGTTTTGTCAATATAACCATAGTTATCACGGCCTTTCTTGTCTGTTTCCTTTATCACATAAAGATATTTGGGTTTTTGGGATTTGGCTTCCGCAGATGCTTTCTTGACGTCGTCAGCACTTCCGACACTATAAATGAACCCTGAAAACAAGGCGCAAACACAAATTAATATTATCGTTCTCAACATATTTCAACTCCTGATCAATGCCAGCCCCCATCGCCCGGCAAAATTTTCCGTATACTTTCCCGTTGGGGGTGTTTGGGGTGTATTGCTTCGCGGTTCGCCGCTACGGGCGGTATTTCTGTTCCGCTCGTTCTACGGCTAATTTGATGAAGTCCAACGACCTGGTGATGGTTGCTTTATCGTAGACTTTTATCATGTATTCCGTCCGGAGTTTCCCGAATTGCTTCCGCTTGAGTTTGTCGGCGATATCCGGCTGGGCCTGCTCGAACGAGACGACTTTGCCCGGCAGTACCGCCTTTGCCTTGACGATATAATATCCCAATTCGCCCTCGATAATCCCGCTGTATTTGCCCTGTGCGAGTTTGAACGCCTGCTGCTCGACCTTTGCTTCGCGGAAGTTGCCCACGGTCATCATCGGCCAGGTTCCGCCCTTGCTGCGACGAATGCCCCGGCCTCGCCTGGCGACATCGGTAAACTTCGCCCCGTTCTTGAGTTGCCGCAGGGAATCGGCAATCATTTTATGAGCCTGGGATTTCGCAGCCGCCAGTTCCTCGGCTGTCGGGGGGCGGCGGTCGTCTTTCTTCTCGGCCAGGAATTTCTTGAACGGGGCTGCGATAATCTGCATCTGCACCTTTTTGTCGGTGCGGAATTCCTTGGGGTTCTTGCGGTAATAATCCCAGAGCATCCGGCGGTTAATGATAATCGCCGGCATGAGCTTGATCCGCATGTACATCCGTACCGTCAGGCTTCGCCGCTGCGTCTGGAGCATGCCTTCCAGCGTTGAGCCTTCCCGAATGCACTTCTGGCGGAGCTTTTCCTTGCTGCCGCCGACTTTGGCGATCATGTCGCGAAGGGTTTCCTCCATCTCCACGTCGATCTGTTTTTTGGGTTCCTCTTCCAGGTATTTCTTCGCCTCGGAATAGACCAGTGTCTGCTGGATTTCATATGCGATTTCCTGGTCGAGAATTTTGGCTACCTGCATCTGGAACGCATCGCCCTTGACGTGAGGCGGAATTTCGATCAATACGTGGTGCAGCCCGTCGAGGATATCGTCGACGGTGATGTACTGGTCGTTGACCTGCAGCGTCGCGCCGGCGACGATCACCTCGCGATTCATCACAATCGCCCTGGCCTTGGGCATGGGTTTGAATTTCGCCTCGCGGTCGCCCGCGTCGATTTTGGCGAGGTTTTGATCGGCCAGCTTAAGGGCTTTCTTGTCCCAGGGCGTTTTCCGGTCGGCGTCGGGGGCGACGTTCGGTTCGGGGTCCAGAACGGTATCGGTAGCCGGGGCGGTGCGGCCAATGGCGTCATCCATATTATCCTGCTGGATGCCGCTGGGGCCGGGGCCGCCTTCGCCAAGATCGATCAGCGGGTCAAGTTCCGGCAGGGGTTCGAGTTTCGGCTGAGGCCGTTCGTCATCGCCGGGCAGATCGTCCTGCATACCAACATGCTCGCTGAGAGGTCTGGGCGTGGAACCCGCCGCCCTCGCACCGGACTTACCGTGGGCGGGCCTTCTCGAGGTAAGAGAAACAACCTGTCTGTTCCGCTTGGCCTCGGCCATCGCCAGGATTTTCGGATCGGTCTTGGAAATCCGGCGGGGTGCGGTATTGGATTGTTTCTCTTTCGGTTCGAGGGACTTCGGGGTGTTCTTCTTCTCCGGAGCCGGCTGGGGCTGTTCGGCAGTTTCCACCGGTGCGACGACCGGCACGTTTCGCTCCCGCCCGAACCACTTGGGGCGTTTGGCGTCGCCACAGCCTACTGTCGAAATAGCTGCCGGCAGCATCAAAGACATTAAAAATATTAAAAAAATTCGATTCGCGCGCATAATCAACCTCTGTGCGATTCCCGGTTGGTTCGGCAAACCACATGCCCCGCGAAATTTCCTCTCGCGGCAAACCTTACAAGAACCACTTATACCTGGCCGAATTATTATACACTTTTTTGCCCCTGCCTCAACCGTCGAAGCAGAACTCTCAGCAATGTGGGCATTTCCAGGTACGCCCCGCCAGGCCGCCAATAGACGGTTTTTTTGTCCGGCAGGCGGACGCTTCCGGCGGCATCGCGAAAAATATTCTGTGCCAGCCGATAGTCTTGGACGCGGAAAATCACGTCCGGTTCCATCAGTACGATACTTTTAATACCCACCCCAGCCGCCAGAACCCGTAACTCCGCGACGTCCAGCAGCGTCTCGAGTTTCGGCGGCAGCGCTCCGAACGCGTCTCCAAGGTCGGCCCGCACCTGTTCCAGCTCGGCTATCGAGCCACAATGCACCATCCGGCGATACACCTCAAGCCGCTGCCGGGAAGACGGAATATACGACCGCGGAATGTACGCGTCGATGCCCAGATCGATATGCGTTTCGATCTGCGGCGGCGGAGCCTCGCCCTGTAAGACCTTGACCGACTGCTCCAGCAACTGGCAATACAACTCGTAGCCGACAGTCGCGATGTGCCCGCTCTGGGCCGGGCCGAGAATGTTGCCCGCCCCGCGAATTTCCAGGTCTCGCATGGCGATCTGAAAACCCGCCCCAAGGTCGGAAAAATCTTCTATCGCCTTGAGCCGCCTGGCTGCCACCGGCGAAACCGCCCGACGATCCGGCAGCAGCAGATAGCAATACGCCCGGTGCTTGTATCGGCCGACCCGCCCGCGAAGCTGGTGCAGCTCCGAAAGGCCGAATCGGTCGCAATCGTGAATAATCATCGTGTTGGCGGTGGGGATGTCCAGCCCGCTTTCGATAATCGTGGTGCAGATAAGCACGTCGATTTCGCCGCGGATGAACTTCAGCATCACTCGCTCCAGGCCATGTTCGGGCATCTGCCCGTGGCCGACGCCGATACGCGCATCCGGCACGAGTTGCTGCACCAGACCGGCGACGGAGTCGATGTCATGCACGCGATTATGCACGAAAAACACCTGCCCGTCGCGATTCAATTCCCGCAGAATCGCCGTGCGGACAAGGCTGTCGTCTTTCGGGCAGACCTCCGTGTGAATGGCCCGACGATCCATCGGCGGGGTGGCGAGGCTGGATATGTCCCGCAGGCCGAGCAGCGACATGTGCAGCGTACGCGGAATCGGCGTCGCCGTCAGCGTCAACACGTCAACCGTCGCTCGCAGCGACTTGAGATGCTCCTTGGCGGCGACGCCGAAACGCTGCTCCTCGTCGATTACCACCATTCCGAGGTCAGGAAATTTCACGTCTTTGCTCAACAGCCGGTGCGTGCCGATGAGAATATCCACCTGCCCCAAGGCTAACCGCTTGAGAATTCCCGCAGCCTCTTTCGGCGTGCGGAACCTGCTTATCATCTCCACCGACACGGGGAAATCCGCGAACCGCTGGCTGAACGTGCGGTAGTGCTGGTCGGCCAATACCGTCGTCGGTACGAGTACTGCGACCTGTTGGCCGGCTTCGACGATCTTCATCGCCGCCCGCATCGCTACCTCCGTCTTGCCGAATCCCACGTCGCCGCAGATCAGCCGATCCATCGGCTGGGCCTGGGCCATGTCCGAATCTATCTGCCCGATGGCTGCGAGCTGATCCTCCGTCTCGGTATATTCAAACTCCACGGCGAACTGCCGCTGCAAATCTGTCCGTCGGGGATATTCCACCCCCGGCGTCGCCTGGCGGATCGCCTGTATGCGGAGCATCTCGGCGGCGAGGTCTTGGACTGCTTCGGAAACCCGCTGCTTGGCCCGCGCCCAGTGCCCCCCGCCAAGCCTGCTGAGGCTGGGCCTTCTGCCCCTTGAGCCGATGTACTTCTGCACAAGGTTAACCTGGCTGGCCGGCACATGCAGCACGGCTCCCTCGGCGAACATCAGCCGGAGATATTCTTCGTTGCGGCCATCGCGATCCAGCTTTCGCAGGCCGTCAAATTTCGCAATGCCGTGCCCCACGTGCACAACGTAATCGCCCTCAGCCAGGTCCACCATCGACTGTATCGGTCTGCCCGCCCGCACCCGCCTCAGCCGTCGCACCTTGGCGTAACGATGATAAATCTCGTGATGGCCGACAATTACCAGCTTCAGCGCCGGCCAGTAGAACCCGCAACCCACGCGCCCGTCAGCCAGCGTCGCCCGCGAGTGGAGCTTCGGATACCGCTCGGCAATCAACTCGCCGAATCGCTCGTGCTGGGCGGTGTTTTCGCAATAGACCCACACGTCGGCTTCGCCGGCGAGGTCGTCCAGCTCGTCCAGCGCCTCGGCGGTATTTATCGCCAACCGCTCCAGCGACCGGACGCCCAGGGGCACGGCTTTACTGTTCGATTTGCCGGAGAATAAAAACATCTCCACGCGGGCGAATCGCTCCATCGCCGCGAATAGCCCGCCCACTTCGCGCAGGGCTACCGGCGAGCTGTCCTCGGCGAGGTCGTCGCGGATTCGGTCGTAGAGCGTATCAGCCAGGTCGCGCAGCTCGTGCGGCTCGAGCATGCAGATAATGGTGTCAGCCGGCAAATAGGCAAGCAGGTCGGTAACCTTCTCGGCCTTGGCGTTATCGACGTCCATCGACCGGCTGACCGTCATCGCCACGATGTCGGCTGAGTCGATGCTATCCGTGCTGCGCTGCGTGTCGAGGTCGAACCGGCGCAGGCTCGTAAGCGTATCGCCGAAAAATTCCGCGCGAATCGCGAAATTCTGCCCCGGCGGAAAGATATCCACAATTCCGCCGCGGTGAGCGAATTGGCCGGTCGCGTCCACCTGCTCGACGTGTTCGTATCCGCCGTCCACCAACCATTCGGCCAGGTCTTCGAGGTCCATTTCCGCGTTGCGGTAAAGCGTAAGTCGCCCCTCGGCCAGGGCTTGCGGGGTCGGTACGGGTTGCAGCAGCGCCATTACCGGGGCGACGATAAATTCCACCGGTTCGTCGCCGTCCTGCCGGTGCGCCAGCAGATTCAGCAGCCGCAGCCGCTCGCCGGTAACCTCCTCGCTTACGTGGTCGGTCGCCAGTTGCGCCTCCCACGCGGGGAACTGGTGCACAGCCCGCCCGGAGAAAAGCTCGATATCGTCCGCAGCCGTGTCGGCGTCGTCGAGGTGATTGGCGACGAACAACACCGGCGCATCACGCAGGCGCCCCAGCGCAGCGGCAACCATCGCCGCAGCCGAGCCCCACACGCCCGTCAACCGCACCGACCGACCAGGCAAAACCTGCCTCGCCGCCTCGCCAAGCAACTCGCTGTCCAATACCCTTTGAAACACGATCGCCTCTCAACCCTGAAGGCTTGCCCCCTGGGGGGCTAAATGACTAATGACTATAATGTCTAATGTCTAAAAAACCACCATTGTATGTTTATCTTTCGTGGCTGTCGCTTCGCTCCCACCACGGCACCCGATATCGTGGGAGACTGCAAAAACACATGGCTTGCAAGCAAGCCATGCCACCCAAACTATTAATTCTAGTCACCCAAACTATTAACCCTAGCGCGGCGGCCTTCCCAGGCCGCCGCGCTGAAATGACTTGTTCTGGCTGGCATTGTTCACCTGACTAAACATTTTGTTTGCGTAAATGAACATTTTCTGGTAGTATTATATATGGAGATTGGGTATTCTCACCCGCGATTTTACGAGATTGTTTATGACAGCCGTGTTGAAGAAAAAATTGACTGCTTCGCTTGAGGATTACCTCGAGACGATCCTGAACCTTATCGGCCAGGCCGGGCGGGCGCGTGTGCGCGATATTGCCGAGCATCTCGGCGTCGGCAAGCCGGCTGTTACCGCCGCCCTGAAAACGCTGGCCAGGAAAAATCTGGTGAATTATGCCCCGTACAAGGCGATTTCACTGACCGCCCAAGGCAAAAAATTCGCCACCGAGGTTCAACACCGCCATGCCGTCCTGCAGGATTTCCTCACCGAAGTACTGGGCCTGCCGGAAGATACCGCCGAAGCCAACGCCTGCCGCATGGAACACGCCATTGATAAGATGGTGTTGCAGCGGATGACCGACCTGGCCCGCTACATCCGGCAAGCGCCGCCGGCGAAAAGGAAATGGATAGAAGATTTTGCGCGGCAGGGCACCGAAAACGCCTCGGAACCCGCCTCGCCGAAAAAGGAGATGTCATGACTGCCCCCGAAACAAATAAAGCCCCTGCAATGCCGCTTATGCAGGTAGCCGAAGCCCAGACCGTTCGGCTGGTGGAAATCCGCGGTGGCAGAGGGCTGCAACATCGCCTCGCGGAAATGGGCCTGCTGCCCGGAGCGACATTTACGGTAATCAACAATCATAATCCCGGCCCGTGCACGATCAGCCTCAAAGGTTCGCGGCTGATACTGGGACGCGGCATGGTACACCGGGTATTCGTTACCCCGAAAAATTAATGGGAACTTCTAATCTCCACACGGACAACCAAGAACTGACGCAAACCCTTATATCCACTATCCACCACTGCGACGAAGGAACCAGCACATGTCAGACAAAACACTCACGATTGCCCTGGCGGGCAACCCGAACTGCGGCAAGACGACGCTTTTCAACGCCATTACCGGCTCGCGGCTGAAGGTGGGCAATTATCCCGGCGTTACGGTGGAAAAAATAGAAGGCACCGTTACCCACAACGACACGGAACTGCACATCGTGGACTTACCGGGCACGTACAGCCTGACGGCCCACAGCATCGACGAGGTTGTCGCCCGCAATTTCATCATCGACGAGCAACCGGACGTGGTTGTGGGCATAACCGACGCCAGCAATTTGGAGCGGAATCTCTACCTCTGCATGCAGTTGCTCGAACTTGGCGTGCCGGTGGTTATAGCCCTGAACATGAGCGACGTCGCCAAGGCTCGCGGCTATCGCATCGACGCGGAAAAACTCTCGGCGCTGCTTGGCGTGCCGGTCGTTCCCACCGTCGCCACCGAGTCCGAGGGCATTGACGATCTGCTGGAAACGGTCATCGCCACTGCCAACGATCCCGAGGCTATGGAAAGGCTGCGGCTGCCCAATTACGGAACCGAAGTCGAGCCGCACGTTAAGGAACTCACAGCCTACATCGCCGGGAAATCCGCCCTCGCACGCCGGCCTCGCTGGTATGCCGTGAAACTGCTCGAAGACGACGACGTTACCATCAAGCATATCAAGGAACTCTGCCCCGATGACGCCGAGGAAATCCTCGCCAGAGGCCTGAAGCTGCGCAGCCATATCGAAAGCATCTGCGGCGACTCAACCGAGATTATCCTCGCCGACCGCCGGTACGGGTATATCTCCGGTGCGTGCACCGAGGCCGTTACGCATACCGTCGAGGCCCGCCACGACCTCAGCGACCAGATCGACAAGGTTCTGACGCACCCCATCCTCGGCCTGCCGATTTTCGGCGTCATGATGTACCTGGTGTTTCAATTGACGTTCCTGATAGGCGGTCCTTTGTCGGAGATGCTCGGCGAGTTGATTAACGAAGACCTGGTGGGTTTCATCAGCAGCCATTGGGAAGGCGATAGCCTTCTGCGCAGCCTGGTGCTTAAGGGTATTATCACCGGGGTCGGCTCGGTGTTCATGTTTGTTCCGCTGATCGTACTGATGTTCCTGGGCATCGCCATTCTGGAAGACAGCGGATACATGGCCCGGGCGGCGTTCATCATGGACCGCGTGATGCACAAGATCGGCTTGCACGGCAAAAGTTTCGTGCCGATGCTGATCGGCTTCGGCTGTACCGTACCGGGCATCATGGCTACCCGTACGCTCGAAAGCAAGCGCGACCGGCTGACCACTATAATGATTCTGCCGCTGATGAGCTGCGGCGCGCGTATACCGATTTACACGTTGATCCTGGCGGCCTTCTTCCCCACAGAGTACCGTACTCCGATGATGTGCGGCATCTACTTTATCGGTATTGTGATAGCCGTCATCGTCGCCCGGTTGTTCCGCGCGACGATTCTCCGCGGCGAGGCTGCCCCGTTCGTGATGGAACTGCCGCCGTATCGCATGCCGACCGTCAAGGGCATGTTCCTCCACATGTGGGAACGAATCTGGATGTATGTCCGCAAAGCCGGCACGATTATCCTGGTAGCGTCGATTATTCTCTGGGCGTTGGCCACCTTCCCGCGGAAGACCGAATTCGACCAGGATTACGACGCACTGGCCAAGGTCGTCCAAGTGGAGATTGCGGCAGACGTTGCCGCGATCGAGGCTGCCACACCGGCAGACGCGCCGGCAGCGGTTACCGAGAAATCAAAGCAGCGAATTGCCCAGATTGCTCAAAACGAAGCGGATCGACTGGCGGAAATCGTAGGCCAACGGGAATCGGAAAAACTGCAATACACCATCGCCGGGCGAGTGGGCAAGTTCATGGAGCCGGTTGTCAAAACAATGGGCTTCGACTGGAAAATCGGCACTGCCCTGATAGGCGCGTTCGCAGCCAAAGAAGTTTTCGTATCGCAAATGGGCATCGTCTATTCAATGGGCGAAGATGTGGATGAAAAATCCGTGGAATTGCAGACGAAGCTACAGAAAACCTATTCGCCGCTGGTGGGCTTCTGCATCATGCTGTTCTGCCTGATCTCGCTGCCCTGTGTCGCCACCTTCGCGGTAACCGTCCGCGAAACGCAATCGTGGAAGTGGGGCTTCTTCCAGGCCGGCTACCTGACAGTCCTGGCCTGGCTGGTAACAACAGTAGTCTACCAGGTCGGCAGCCTGTTTTTGTAGCCGTGGCTGTTACCGCGAACTCCCAGCCGGGTGCCATGCTTCTGCTCGCAGAAGCATGGGGTAAGAAAACGCTTTGGGTGGCCCCCTGGGGGAGGGATCGCGTAGAAATTATGTATGGACGGACATAGCTACCCCGCAAAAAAATGCGGCGTTTCCATGCCACCCGCCATTATTCTCCCATGAGGTTGTTTAGCAGGGTTTCGGCTTTTTCGGCAGCCGTGGTGTCGGGGTATTTTTTCTTCAGTTTTTCAACCTTGAGCTTGATGGCCCTTAGCCCTTTGCCAAACATTTTTGCCCATTTCGCCTGCTGTGCTTTATCGGTGGGTCGCGGGGCTACTCGCCATGACGCGCGGCGGATGGCGAGATATATCTTGTCGGCTTTCAGTTCGGTTTGAAACTCTTTGTCTTTTTTAAGTTTCTTGATTTTTTCGGCGGCGTTGTCGCCATATTCCGTTCCGGCGAAGCTTTTCTTCAGTTTTGCCAAGGCTATCATTGCGGCGATGGGAGATTCTTTTTCGTTTTCGGCTTTCTCTTCCAGCCTTTTGGCGTAATGTTCCAGGTTCGCAAAGAGGTAGGCTGCTTCCTCGCCGAGTCGGCCGTCGGCGTCCTTGCTTTCCTCGCATTTCTTGTAGGCCTCGCCGAGTTTACCGGTTTTGATTTTCTTGGCTACGTCGGCGAGTTTTTTGTATTTCATGCCGCCCAACAGCGGATCAGGCCGAGCCTTGAGGGCTTTAACAATGGCCTTGTTCATCTTGTCGTCAGGACGACCCTCGAAAACCACTTTGCCCTGATGATTAAAAACAAATACGCGCGGGAGTTCGAGTTCGTTGACTTTGGGGACGCGTGCGTGCGACATGATGCGGAAATTAACACCCTTTGAAATAGCCACGGAAATTGCTTCGGATTTTCTTGAATCGTAGGAGTGCGTACCGATAACGACAAGCCCGTTACGGCCGTATTTCTTGTTCAGCTTCGACAGGTGCGACAAGGAAGCAACGCAAAGCGTGTCCTTATAGCCCCAGAACTCCAGGAGCACCACCTGCCCACGCAGGTCTTCCAGTTCCAACGGCTCGCCGATCCACATTTTGCCAAGTCTCGTCTTGCCGAGACGAGATTTGGCCCAGGCGTCCTGCTCATCGGCGGTCGCCGCGACAGGCGGCAAAAGAAGGGTAAACACAAATAATGCCGTTACAATGTAATACCTTTTGTTCATGTCGTCATCTCCCTGAAAAATGGTTGCCTCACATGATATCAGACAATAGCGGAAAAAACATCTTTTTGTCGCCTCCGCCGGAAATGACAACGGCCCGACGCCCATAATCTTATGGACGTCAGGCCGCTAACGGAGAGGGCGGGATTCGAACCCGCGGTACGGCCTTAAACCGTACGTCGGTTTAGCAAACCGGTGCATTCAGCCACTCTGCCACCTCTCCAAACTTCTACTACAAACGAACTTATGTAATTTTGAAATATTGCTGTTTCTCAGGACGACACCTGCGCCGACACCTGCAATATACTCAGATCGCCCGTCGGCGTCAATACGTGGTTTCGGGAAACAATTTCTCGAGCATCGTCGGCAGCCAGAACAGAACGAATGTAACCACAATGGCGATTACGCCGCCCAGCTTATCGTCGCCGATATCCAGGCCTGCTATCAGGCTCGCCTGGAGGAGCATCAGCCCCCTGGCAAGCAGCCGAACCGCCTGGGCGACCCGCGCCCTGCTCGGCCAGCCCCGTAGCGCCCGGCAGAAGTAAATCGTCCGAGTGGAGACCCACAGCAGCAGGTACAGGCAGATCACCGTGTTAATCTCGGTCAATCCGCTACGAAGGATCGCCATTATTGCCATGCACAGCAGAGCGGGCACCGTTACCAGAGCAGGCCCCCACGCCAGCCACGTCATCCGGCGGGGCGGATCCGCCGGCGGGGCGGCGATCAGCCAAACGACAAAGACATACGCACCGACGGCAGCAGCGGCGAGAAAAAGGTTGAGGTTCAACGTGTCCGCCCAGCCGCCGGCAACCCCGCCAGCCAGCACGCCAAGCGATATGCCGGCTGCAAGACACAGCGGGCCGATAACCGTACGACGGCTGAACCTGCGATACAGCCACATGCCCAGTGCAATCACCAATACCGCTGCGCCCAGGCCCACGCCCAGCCGGGACGGGTGAAGCTCGCCAAACCGCCATGCCAACAGAAAACCCACCGCCGGACCGCCGGGCAGCGTCAGCAATACGGTAGGCCCAAGCAGCTTCGGCCCAAACGGGGCAGCCGGGGCGGTTTCGGAGCTGTCCTGCGAGAGTTGCGCCTCAGATTGTCTATCCATCTCCGTCATATTTCTTTCTTCCCTTAAAACATTCTCCGTAACTTGGTATTTTGTAACATGCAAAAATTACAGGTATCGGGTGCCATGCTTCTGCTTGCAGAAGCATGTTTGTTACGGATTCATCCCCCAAGGGGCCACCCAACACTTGTAGGGTGGGTGCTTGCACCCACGCGGATTCTAAAAAGCCTTAATGTCTAAAAAACTGCCATCGAGTATCTATCTTTCGTGGCTGTCGCTTCGCTCCCGCCACGGCACCCAATGCGTTTTCTTACCGCATGCTTCTGCAAGCAGAAGCATGGCACCCATCATTTCGTCTATTACAAAATACTATGGGGCTTCTGACTCGGGCAATTTTACCGCAGCCGTAAGCCATTCGCGAAGTCCTTTAATCGTGGGCGTACCGGCATATCTTTCGCCAGGCGGGCTGAATATGTAGATCGTCCTCATCTCGTCCCAGCCGGGCCAAAGTTTGTTTATCCGCACCAGGAAGACGTCGTACTGGTTTTTTGTCTTCTCGCGAAGCAAGGTAACGATATTCGCTTCCTCCGCCCCAGCGAGGGCTTCGTCAGGGCCAAGCAGCAGGATGTCCACACCCTTTTTCCTGATAGCCACCACCGCCCATCCGGAGCGAACCGTCTTGTAGAACGTGCGGGCGACATTAAGCGCGTGTCGCACCCGATCTGGCCCGACCTGCGTCCGCAAAGCAACCACGCCCCATTGGCCGTCGGTCGTCTGGGCCATCGCCATGCACCGCCGCATCATCTTGTCGTTGTAGCACCGCCACGCCTGCGGATGATCCGCCGGCAGCGGAGCCAGGAAAATCCCGTCGTAAAATTCATGCCCCAGGCTCGCGACGAAATTCCCCCGCGCGTAGCGGAAGAAGTCCGGCGAGGAATGCGACAGCGGCGGCCAGCGTCTTTTGTAGCGTTTGGAAATACCCGGCGGCTGGGGATTGGCACCGCGGGGAAACACGCGGGCGAATATTTTGCTGGGCGTCCCGCGAACAGGCCGCGGCGGCAGATCCTCGGCTGCGGTGGCGACAATCCACCATCGGCCCTTCCGCCGGGTGAAAACTTCGCCCACGCATTCTGTAATTAATTCAGACCGTCGGCCGGTAGCCGCCGGCTGTACGCCATGCTGCGAAAATAGTTTCTGTGCTCGCGATTTACTGCATTTCGACGACAGCCACGTGCCCGTTTGGATATCTGCGTCTATTGCCCAAACCGAAGCTATAAGCCCGGCGACAAGCGATCCGCCCAGCACGACCGCCCAGGCTATCGGCGCGATCCGCTCGCTTTTTTTGCCTGTCAGGCGCGACACGCTCAAACCGCCGAAAAAAATCATCCCGACCCCGCCGGCTACGAGCAGCCAGCCGCCCCAGCCGACCGTCCCCCCCAGCAACCAGCCGAGCACCGCAACCGCCAGCCCGCCCATCGCTGCGGTGAGATATCCACCTACCGTTCCGCCGGCAATGGCGAAAGTTTTGCGTTGATGGCTCAGCAGCGTCGCCGCCATCGCCGCCAGGGGAATCTGCGTACCGACCGCCAGGATAACCACCAGCATAACGCCCTTATCGAGCGACAGGCAGACTATCAGTTCCGCCGCCTGTGCCAGCATCGCTGCTGCTACGCCTGTAATCGCCCCGAAAATCTGTCGGCGGCCGGGCGGATGGCTTTTGCGGTCGCCCCGGCTCAGAAAATACGCCAGCAACCCCAGCGACAGGAATATCCACATCATCCGCCGCGGCAAGCTCACCGAGAACACGTCGCCCAGCAGGCGAAGTTGGATGAGCAGCACCAGGGCGAAGCAGGCGTGGCCCATAGCGATTTTCAGTCTCGCCCGGCGGGGCGGGTCTCCGAAGGGCAGCATCGGTTTGCGTGGATGGGTCGCCAGTTCGCCGCGAGAGACAGCTGTCAGTGCGACGGCGATAATCACCAAAGCCGTCGAAAATACCAGGAGAATCAAATTCGCCCCGAACCACCAACTGATCGCAAAAACCGCCGCCGCCAACCCCACGCCCCACAGCCAGTCGCGATAAACCGCCGCGTATGTGTCTCTGCCGCCGCTGGCACGGGCAACCTTGGAAGCAAACGCCACCGCAGTCAGGCCGGCAGCGACGCCAATCGACCCCATCGCCAGCGTAACAATTTCAATCAGACGCCACATCAAGTCGCTGAATAGAAAAAACTGCCCCAGCAACGTCGCCGCCGCCGCCGCAGCGGGAATGCACAACGTACTGCAAATAAAACACACCACCGCCAGCACCGACCCCGCCGCCAGCAGTTGCATCCGCTTGCGGGCGTCTTCCCGGGTCGAACCGATCTTCTCGGCTATCGCATCTCCAAGCGGGATGTGTTGCTCCAGCCGGAGCAGATGCAGCGTTTTTACCGCCCAACGAAGCAGCCGGCTGCGTAACGAGAGAAACACCCAACAGCCGCCCAGCATCGCCAGCAGACTCAACAGCGAAAACGACCCCGACGGATCATACGCCCAGCCCCACAAGACCGTCAGGCAGCAGACCCAGAGCACCAGCCCTGCTACAATCACAATCACTGCCATCCTGTCGGTAAGAACCGGCTTCATTCAATCCCTTTCGCCGCCGCACGCGGGCGTGCAGATAACATACGGCAAAGCGATTGTTCTTGCGAATGTTTTGTCATTTCCGGGGCAATATCGTCGTCTCAGCCGCCGGCAGGTGTACCCGCACACCGTAATCGTCGATAAGCACCAACCCCGCCAGCGGGTCAACGTCGATGATGCTGCCTTCGTAATTTTGCCCGCCCGATAACACCCTGACTCGCTGGTGCAGCATGCCGCACCGGGCAACCCAGGCATCGTGCAATTCCGCCAGTTGGCCGCCGGCAACTCTGGTGAGCCACTCATCCAGCCGTCGCAGCACCGCCCGAACCACCTCCACCCGATCCGGCGTAGCCTCCAGGTGAGCAGTCAGACACGTCGCCGGGTTATCCACCGCTTCCACTGGCGGAGCCGTTGCCACGTTCAACCCCACGCCGATAACCGTCGCCGAGCCGCTTTCGACCGTGCGACGCTCGACCAGCACGCCAGCCAGCTTTGCCCCGCCGATTTGAACGTCGTTGGGCCATTTCAGCTCTGCCCTGAGAGATGTAGCATCTTCGACACCCTCGGCTACCGACAGGCCGGCGGCGATGGTTATTGCCTCCTGCGAAATTGGAGCATCCCCCTCCAGCAGCAGCACGCTGAATAACAGATTTTCGCCGGGCCTGCTCAGCCACTTTCTGCCAAGCCGGCCTCGGCCCATGCGCTGCGATTCCGCCAGAATAACAAGCCCGTCGGCATTGTCCTGCCTGGCCGAATCCCATGCGACGTCATTCGTGGAATCGACTTCATCGAAGCACAGCACGCACCGGCCTACCCGTGCCGTACCAAGCCCCCGCTCTATCTGCCCCGCATCCAATTTTTGGTTTTTTTTAAAAGACGCCGCCACATCCTGGTCCCGTTTCATGTAGTTCGTCCCAAGTACGATAGCTGGTGTCGCGGTAAAAAAAAGATAGGGCGGCGGCCTGGCTGCCACCGCCCTTTCAACAGCGCCCAAGGCTGAATTTTATCAACGGGTTGCGGAGAAACCCGCAGCCACCGTTTTAGCGCAGCCTCACTGTAAATTTGCACAAATACCCCGTGGGCCGACATGGCGACGTTTGCCATGCGACACCTCGCGGAACATACAAAAGTCGCATAAACATTCCCGCAACAGACTTATTTTTCGGCAATAAACCGCCTCGAACTTTAATCCATCTGGGAACCGCTATTCGGCAAGGTTTTTCCGCGTGTGCGGATGTGTTTGGGTGGCATGGTCCCCAGGGGACCATGTGTTTTTCGTCCCGAGTGGGTGTCGCTTCGTTCCCGCTGCGACGCTAACGCTGGTGGCGCAGGTTTGTAGCTCGTGCCGTGGTGGCCTGGGAAGGCCACCACGCAGGGAAGGGGGCGGGTAGCCATGAAAAAAATGGCCCAGAAAAGAATATCGGGTGGCCCCCTGGGGGAAAAATAGATACACGACGGCGGATGGTATGTTGAGTGGTTTTGAGGAAGATATGGCGTAGAAATTGTGAATCGATCTTTCATGGCTACCCCGCAAAAAACGCGGGGTTT
>JAIORC010000106.1 GCA_021108335.1 Phycisphaerae bacterium | reverse complement strand
GTACCAGCGGATAGACTTTGCCCTTCTCGATTTTCTCCGGCTTCAAAAGCTCATATCTGAAAACTTCGTTTTTGTAAGGCCCGCCGGTGTAAGTGATAGATCCCTCGGTAAATAATTCTTCCGCCAGACAGCAGGATGCCAAGACTGTAAGGAATAACAAAACGACGAGGGGGTTCGTTGAGGATTCTATTGACATTATGCGGCGCTCCTTAGTCTGCTCAAATAAACAAAAACACGCGAAAACGCCAGTTTACTCGAAACTTCGGGCAAAATCAGCGCAAAAAAAAGGCGATAAGCAGAGTGCTCAATTCCGCTTAATCGCCCTTCACCTTATGGTAGAAATCCTCTCCATGCCGTTGTTATGCAATAATCCGGACAATTTCCCGGCACATTTCCACGTAATTCTACACAGCCCCCAAGGAGCCGTGCCACCCAATGTTATGCAGCAAACTGCATAACCTATGCGCTACTGTTACGCGTTTTCTACGCCGCTGCCGGTTCCGCCGCTGGGGCTGCGCTTGGCCTGGGCAAAATTTCCGTTACCCGCACGCCGAGTGTCTCGCCGGCGATGACAAGTTGGCCGGTCGCGAAACGGATGCCCTTGAGGTAGATATCCAGCGGCTCGCCGACCTGCTTTTCCACCGTGATTATCGACCCCGGGCATACTTGCAGCAGGTCCCGCACTTCCAGCTCCACGTCGCCCAGCCGTACCTCCACGGGCATGGTCGTGTCCAGCAGGATATCAATTTGCCCGCCGCCGGCACCCTGGGAGCCGGCAGCACCCTCGGGCAATTGAGCATCCTGCACCTCCACAGACTTGTCGGCGACAGCCTCGGTGGCCTCGGTCTCGACGGCCTCGGCATTCTCCTGCGGTTCGGTTGTCTGTTCTTCCTCAGCCATGATTTATATCCTTATGTAATATTTCCCGTCATCCCTCATGGCGACCCCTTACGGTGTCGCCATGCCACCCAATTCTCAATTTCCAATTCCCACTTCCAGTTCCCCCGTTTCTTGTTTTCCGTTTTCCCCGGTTTCTGTTTTTCCCCAGTTCCCGGTTCCCGTTTTTCCTGTTTCCCGGTTCCCGTTTTCTCAGTCCACCGTGGCGAATTCCCGTATTTGCAGTGCGTACATGCCTTTATATTGTACGGGCAGGCCTTTCATTATCGTCTTGCCGGAAACTATCATTTCGATGGGCTGGTTGACCTGCGTTTTCAGCAGCATCACGTCGCCGGCTTCGAGGGTGGCGATATCCCGCATAGCCACCTCCGCCGGGTCCAGCCGCACCTTTACCAACATCGGCACGCGGTCGAGATGGCCGAGCACTTCCCACCGGGCCTCTTCGGCGGTCAGCTTGGCAGGCCGGACATATCCCCCAATCGGCTCCAGCATCCGCGAAAGCAGCACGAACGAGAATGCCATCCCCTCATCCGTATCGGCCCGCTGGAATCCAAGCCGGCAGAATTCAGTAATTTCTTCCTCGCCCGGCACGTCGATAATGGTATTCGAGACGGCGTGCTGAAGCTCCATCGCCGCCCCGCCGCACTCCTGCCAGGCCGCCCCGAAAGCCTCGACCATTTTGCCAGCCATGTCCAGCAGCAGATTGCTCTCCAGCGAGGAGAGTTTTCGGTCGTCGTCTACCTCGCCGCCAACGATACCGCCCAGCAGTTGAGTTACCAACGCGACAGCCGTTCCGACGGGCATTTCCAGATATCCCTTTACATTCCCGTTAATCATCAGGGGCATGTAGTAACACTTGCCGGCCGGCTCGATCCGGTCGGCGTATTCCTCCCGAATCGACTGTACCGCCACCTGGAAAGGCCCACGCAACACTGCAGACATCGCCGCTGTGAGCTTCCGTGTAGCCAACTCGACAAAATCATCCACCTGCTCCCGCTGGGCCGGCGTAAACCGGTGCGGCATGAGAAAATCGTACACGTCCGCCTCGGCGTCATTCTGCACCCGCCGGGAACCTTGCCCCTGCACCGAAGCCAGCAGCGACCACAATGCCGTATCCTGTGAATTATCCGCCAAATTGTCCGCGTTCGCGCTCATTGTTTCGTAATACCCTTTCCGCCTGGTGGCACAGGTTTTCAACCTGTGCATACGTCCCGCAAACGCCGCAGGCTTGCCCCATGGGGGTTACAAACCTGTGCCACCATCTATCTAAATTTTACGGACGATTACTGGATCGCAAATTCCTTGAACAGCACGTGGTCGATCCGGGGTTTCTTGTTCGGCCAGAGCTGCTGGTTGAAACTTTCGCAAATCTCCCGCTGAATCCGCACGAGGTTCTTTCGCCCCTTGACCTGGTCCAACGTATGGCCGGCAAGGTAAGTCATCAGCCAGTTCTTCAGAAAAACCTTGTTCTTTTCGAGCAGCGCGGTGGCCTTCTCGTTGTTCTTCTTCGTAATCCCCAGCAGCACCGTCGCCCTGACGTATCGATCCTGCTGCTGGACATTGAGATTGACGGTCAAAGGCTCGAATTCGTAATATTCGTATTCATCGCCCGCAAGCCCGCCGCCAGCCAGCGCATCGTCCTCGTCTTCGTCCTCATCCGTCTCGACTGCCGATGGTTCGCCATCCATGAATATCGCCGCACCAAGACCGGCACCGCCGCCGAGGGCTATGATTACCACGCCCATCATCACCTTCATGAGCATTCCCCCGCCGCCCTTGGAGGCCTTGGACTTTCCCTTGGGCGAATCCTTTTCGTCTTCCTGCGATTCTTCCGTAGTTTTGTCTTCTTCTTCCGCCATGATTTATATCCTTATGCAATATTTCCCGGTTCCCGGTGTTCCCGTTTTTCGTTTTCCCGGTTCCCAGTTCCTGGTTCCCGGTTCCTGTTTTTCCCGTTTTTCACCCGCTCCCCATAATCACAAGCCCCACATACGAGCCTTTGGGAATGCTGCCGAACTGTCGGCCTCCTCCCCAGGCGTGCAGGGTCCAGTTCCTGTCCATATCCACTATTTTTTCGCGAAGGTATCGTTCCGCCGCCCTTGCCCGCCGCCCGGACAACACCCACTGCTTCTGCGGGCTGGACGCGTCTGGCGCCAGCCCGATTAAATACACCGCGCTGCGTTTGGCCGGCGGGTTGGAACTCAGCTCCACCGCCAGGTTGTCCAGGCTGCTGCGGGCCTGGGCGTCAAGTTCCGCCGAGCCTGGCGAGAATTTAATCGGCATAGCCTCGACCCGAATCGTACGCAGCATGCTGCCGGATTCGCTCTGGGTCTCCTCCTTCAATTTCTGGAACATCCGCTGCAGCCTCTGCCGGTTGGCGTTGAGAATAGGCCTGTTCTTCCGCTTTTCCTTGTCCGGCTCGGCGGGGTATTTGTTCACGTAAAAACTCCGCTTGACCCGTTTTTTCTTGCCGTACAACCACCGCGGTATACCCATACCCTTGATCGCCCGGCGAAACGAACCCTGCCCCTCGAAAAACAGCTCCGGCGTCTGCTCGTGCGCAAACGCCTGGAGCAAAACGAAAAACGCAAGCAGCAGCGTAATCATGTCCGTGAAGGAGATAATCCAGGCTGGTACTTCGTCTGGTTCTTCTTCGAGTTTTTTTCTTTCTCTACCCATTATTCATTGGCCCGCACATCCGGTTATTCCTCGATTTTCACGTTCACTAGGCTCACCGCCACAACCGCCTTGTCGCCGAACCGCTCGGGCGAGGCGATAGCCTCCGCATTGATACTGAACCGCCGGGAGGCAATACGCTTTTGGGTAATCAGGTATCGCATGATCGCCCAGGATCGCCGGAAGCTCTCAGCCTCCCGGTTGCTTGTTTCGCCGATTACCACGCGACAGGGTTTTTCCCGCAGGAATTCCGCAAGGACGTCGCAGAATTCCCGCGCGGAGTGGGTCAGCACGTGCCCGCGTGCATAAAAAACTTCGCCGCTGGGCAGGTAAAAGATCGTGCAATCCTTATCCATATCCACGTCCAGCATTTCCAGCGGTGGCCGGGGCGGGTTGTCGTGTTTCGGCCTGTCGGTAGGAACCGCACTGCCCTCCTCGACTTCGTTCGCGCGATATGGACGGTCGAAGTAGGAATTCTTTTGCATGCGGGGGTTATGTTCCAGCGCGTCGTAACTCTTACTCTGGAACGCCCCAGCCAACTGGCTGAACTTCGCCTCCTCGAAAGAAGAAAACGTCATCAGCAGGACGAAGAAGCACAACAACAGCGTCATGCAATCGCTGAATGTTACGATCCAGGCCTGGGAAGGTGGTCCGTCTTCTTTTCTCTCTTTCTTGTCACGAGGCATAACGTGTTTTCTTTCCGTCTAAGTCTTCAAATCCTTATATCTTGGGTTTAACAATGACCCGCTTACCGGTGGACTGGAACGTCTGCATGCGTTCCCGCACCGCCGTTGGAGCATCTCCGGCAACGATGCCCAGAATGCCCTCGACAATCATCTCCCGCAAGGCCGACTCGCCCTTGGAACGCATCCCCAACTTCCCAGCCAGTGGGATAAAAACCAGATTCGCTAGAATCGCACCGTAAAAAGTCGTAATCAACGCCGTAGCCATACCGACGCCAATGCCCGACGGATCGCTCAACGAACCGAGCATCTGCACCAAGCCGATCAGCGTCCCGATCATGCCGAACGCCGGAGCCGACGCGCCCATGAATTCCAGAATCTGCTTGCCGATAGCGTGACGCTGCTGGAGGTTGTCAATCTCCATGCCCAACTGCCTCTCAATCGCATCCTCACCAAGCCCGTCCACAACCATACGCAACCCCTTGATGAAGAACTTGTCTCCAGCCTCCTTGATATGTTTCTCCAAAGCCAGCGAACCGTCCCGGCGGTTAATAGCTGCGAAATTCACCATCTTCTGAATCACCTCTCCGTCGGTGGGCAATTTATACAAAATCGTCTTCTTGACGACGGTTGTGATTTTTATCACCTGCCCGAGCGAAAAATGAATCAGCGTGGTGGAAACCATCCCGCCCACGACGATCATTATCGACGGAATGTTGACGAACATCGCCGCGTCTCCACCGGAAATCACGGAAATGCCAACGCAGGCAAAACCAGCCACGATCCCTATTATTGTTCCGATGTCCATTTTTCTATCCCTGCCTGTCTTTCGCCGCAAAATCCCGGTAATTCAAGGCAACGCCTACACACGCTGCCCATACCATATTAAAAATTATCCCTGCCTGTTTTCCTGTATCACCTTCAACTGCTTCTGGATAATCTCCATCGCCGGGCCCATCTCCTTGAATTCGTCCATGATGGCCGCCCAACTCTTCTCCGGCAAAAAGCGGATAATCTTCGTCGCCGAGTCCGCCTGCCTGTTCTTTATCATCTCCAGAAGAATCCTCGCCGCATTGGCTGGGTCCATCTTGGCATACATCTTTGCGGTATTCTGGAGGTTGCGTACCTCCTGGGCCTTTATCATCACGTGACCCTTGAGCAGTTGCTTCCGCGCGTTTTTCAGCGGAGTCATCGCAGCAACCAGGTCTATCCGGAGCTTCTCCAGGTCTTCGCTCTGCCTCTGCAACTGATCCGACGCCATAGCAAGCCGTCTTTCCCGCTCGTCCAGGTCGCGTTTACGCCGATCAAGCTGCTGCGTCCTGGCACGAAGCTCGCGGATCAACTCATCCAACTGCGTTTCCTTGGGCCTCATCTGAGTAGAACTGGCTGCCGCCATCCCATTCAGCAACTTCGTCTCAACAGTCGCTGCCGTGGGGTCAACCTCTTTGGGCTTGCCGGGACGATTGGCCTTGATAACCCCCTGCGACACCATGAACGAAACTCCAAAACTGGCCCCAGCCAGCACGACAAACACGACGATCGTAATTATTTTCTTCATGACTCGCTCCCATTAATCCGTCAACCTCAAGAATCCATACCAGCCTCTATTTCACGGTTAAAAGTCCCTTGTTGCGATTTTGCACCTTCCGTGCGAAAGTAACCTGGTACGCCTCATCCAGTTGCTGCTGCTGCTGCAAATCTTCAAGCCGCCGAAACTCCTTGCCGGCTTCGTCCCGCAATTTATCGAGGGTGTCAATCCTGGCCTGCAAGCCGGCGAGCTTCTGCCTCGTCTGCTCCCACTGGACAGTCAATTCATCGACACCGCACTGCACCTTGGATATCTCGTTCCGCTCGTAGTAATAACATTTCATAATCGTTTCCTGCCTCGCCATCCGCTCGGCAATACCGATTTGGCCCATATCGTCCAGCATCATTTCCAGCATGTGCTCGCGGCGGTGGATTTCCTCCCGGCCTTTGGCGATTCTGCACGACTGGTCGAACAGTTCCGCCTTGACCGCCAGCGCCCGCATATCGGTTACGTCCAGCAGTCGCTGTAATGGCCAGTGAAACCGCATCATTTCGTCCTTTCATCCGCCTGCTCCGACGAAATCGCCGTCGTCGCCAGGCTTTGCTTGTCAGCCGGGAAAAAATCCCACTGCCGCGTGATTTCGCACAATCGCCCGGCAACCGTCTCCATCGGCCAACATTCCTCGCCGCATTCCTGGATCAGAAAACTCCGCACGCATTCGATCAACTCCACCGCCAGATCGATCCGCCGGTTGCTGCCGGCGGCGTACGCGCCGATGTTTATCAAATCCTCGGCATCGCGATAGGTGGAGTAGATCGCCTTGAATCGCCGCGCAGCCAGTTGGTGTTCCGGCGTGGTAACCGAGTTCATCAGCCGGCTGATACTGCCGAGAATATCCACTGCCGGGTAATGTCCCTGCTCCGCAAGTTTGCGAGACAGCACCACGTGCCCGTCCAGCAGCGACCGGACGTTGTCAGCCACGGGGTCGGACATGTCGTCGCCGTCCACCAGCACGGTGATAATCCCGGTAATGCTGCCACGACTGGCACAGCCCAGCCGCTCTATCAACTTCGGCATGAGGGCGAAAACGCTGGGGCAATAGCCCTTGGTGGTGGGCGGCTCGCCGGCAGCAAGCCCTATCTCCCGCTGGGCGTGGGCGAATCGCGTTATCGAGTCCATCATCAACAGCACGTCTTTGCCCTGGTCGCGGAAAAACTCCGCTATGGTAATCGCCAGGAACGCCACCTTCACCCGCTGAATGGGCGAGGCGTCGCTGGTGGCGACACACACCACGCTGCGGGCCAGGCCGGCCGGGCCGAGATTCTCCTCGATAAACTCGCGAACCTCCCGCCCACGCTCGCCAACAAGCGCGATTACGTTCACCTCAGCCTGGCTGCCGCGGGCAATCTCGCCCAGCAGCACACTCTTGCCGACACCGCTGCCGGCGAAAATTCCCATACGCTGGCCCTTGCCGACGGTGCTCACCCCGTCCATTGAGCGAATTCCAAGCGGCAGCGGTTCGGTGATTCGCCGGCGGGTCATGGGAGCCGGCGACGTGTTATCCAGCGTCCGCGTCTGGCCTTCCGGCAGCGGGCCTTTACCGTCAATAGGCCTGCCCAGTCCGTCGATCACCCGCCCCAACACGCCCTGCCCAAGCGAGATCGTCCGAGGCTGCCGGCGGGCTATGACGCGATCCTTCGGGGCGATACCCTCCACGCCCTCCAGCGGCATGAGAATCCGCCGTTCGTCACGGAAGCCAACAACCTCCGCCACAATCGAACGCCCGTCGGAAAGGCGAATGTCGCACAGCTCGCCCATGCCGACCGGCGGGCCATTCGATTCCAGCGTCAGCCCCGTAACCGCCACAACATGCCCCTGGCAAGGCCGAAGCTCAAGCCGCTCCAGACGCGAATGACAGTATGTCATATCCAATACGCTCATCACTCTTCTTCCGGCCCAATAGTTTTTTTAGCCCGCTCCGGCGAATCTTCCGCTCCGATAGTCTTTCCCACCTGCTCCAGCGAATCTACCACCGAAGATTCCACGCGTCCTTCGACACTTTCCACGACACAGCCGCCCGGCGAAACACCCGGATCGGCGACGAATCGAATCCGCCCGCCAACAGCATCTTTGGCCTGGCTGGCCAATCCGCACCGCTTAAGGTCGCCGCCGCTGAGACGGACGACGATCTCGCCTTGCGGCGGAAGGTTCCCAATCGCCTCTGCCACTATCGGATCGATATCGAAATCCCCAGCCTCGACCCGCTGGGCCAGAACCTTCCGGGCGATGGTCATCGCCAGATCCACCGCCGCCCGCTTTATCTCTTCGATAAGCTGCCCGCGAAGCTCCTCTATCCCCAGCCCAGCCGCCGCCAGCGCCTCGCCGCTGCGAACCAACTGTGCACGCTCGAGTTCCATCCCCTGCCGCGCCTGCTGAAGCCGGGCGTCGAATTCCGCCTGCATCGCCTCCATCTCCTGCTCGGGCGTTTTCTCCTCTTCGGCTCCGATGACACCCACTTGCCCCAACGGCATGGATATCCGCAATGTAACTGGCTGAACCATCTAATCGTCTCCCTCGAATTCCAACATGCCGGCTTCGTTAAGCTCCCGCAAATCCGCCAGTAACATCTCGCGGGCCTCGGTAATGTCCTTGGCCTTGGGCGTGGAAATCAGCAGCGACTCCTCGTAAACCATATTTCGCCCGGACTCGGACATGTTCGTCTTAATTTTGTCCGCCGTCCGCTGATCGATATTCAACATCGCCAGCGCCAGCTTCCGCGGGTCGGCCTGCCGCAACGCCTCCTGCAACGCCCGCCCGTCAATAGCGATAATATCTTCCCAGGTAACCATCATCTTCATGACCAGCGCGCCGGTTTCGGCGTCCTGCTCCTTGATGTTGGCGGTCATGGTGTTTCGCGTTTCCAGCGGCAGGCCACGCAGCAGGACGGACACCTTGCGAATCTGTTGCTCGCGGAGATTCCCGCCACCCGCCGAGCCGCCACCCTTTCGCAATTCCGTCAGCCGCTCCTTGATTACCGAGGCGACACGCACCTTCGCCTCGATAGAGACGTTTGTCGCCCCAGCCATCCCGCGGATTACCTCGTTTCGCTCCTCATCCTCCAATAGCCCCAACAGTTCCGCCGCAGCCTTGGCCGGCAACTCCGCCAGCACCAGGGAAAGTACCTGTGGCGGCTCGCCTTCCAGGGCAGCAGCAACTTCATACAAATTCGCCCCACGAATCGACGCGAACGGATCGCGATAATCAAGCCGCTGCTTGACCTCCTCGAACGCCTTGGCCGACCGCTCGGAGCCCATCGCACTTTCCAGCATCTGCTTGACGAACCCCAAGCCCCAATCCTGCTCGCCACCGGTCAAAAGCGTGCTGAACTCCTGGATTATATGATGACTGCTCTGCTCGGCCTCCTCGGCGCCCGTACCGTTGAGATAGGCCATCTCCGTGGCGATTTCGGTAGCCGTGTCCGGCTTGACCACGCTCAACAACTCGCTGGCACTGGCCGGATCCAACGACATCAACAGCATCGCCGCCTTCTTGGTTCCCGTTATCGCCGCCATAATTCACCATCCCTTTGGTGGCACAGGTTTGCAACCTGTGGCCGTAAGCTGCACAGGTTACAAACCTGTGCCACCTTTCATCCGTAACAAGCTACTTGCCGCTGTTACTCTCGATCCACGAAACGAACAACTGCTTTACCTCACTGGGGTTGGACTGCAACGTCCGCACAATCTTCGACCGCAATTGCTTGTCCGCACCCTTCAAAGCAATATTGCGGGCAGCGCCACCACCACCACCGCCGCCAGCCTCGCTCGATTCCCCCTCGCCCGAAGACTCCGCCGCGACAGCCTTGGCCTTCCTGCCGCTTAAAATCTTGAACGCCACCAACATCCCGATTACCAGCAGACCCAGCGAACTGCGTTTGGCTATCTCCAGCAAAAAGTCCGAACTGAACATCCCCGCCTCCTCGACGGACGTGTCCTGATCCGTCGCCGCCACGGACTGGAACGCCACGTCCACGACCTTTATCGAATCGCCCTTCTGCAAATTCAGGCCGATGGCGTTACGCACGATTTCCTCGATATCCTTGATAGCCAGCTTCTTCGCCGGGGCTTTACCTTCCTCGCCCCCGCCAGCCGCAGCCGAAAGGTCTACGAACACCGCCACCGCCTTGGTTTCAACCCTGCCGGGGCTGTCCACCTTCTGCGTAACGGTACGCGACCGCTCATAGCTGATCTTCTCGGTCTTGTCCTTCGTCGAACCGCCCGGCGAAGAGTTGCCCCGCCCGCCGCCGGTAACAGCCTTGTTCTTGGTCTCCGTCTCAATCTCGTACCCCGTCGGATCGATCTTGTTCTCGGTACTCTGAGTAGTCGCCGTCGAAAGCGCCACGTCAACCCGCACACTGCATCGGCCCGGCCCGAGCACGATCGCAAGCTGCTGCTCCGCCTTCTCGGAAAGGTATCTCTCCATCTTCATCTTGTAATTCAGCAGGTTGCCGCTAACCGCCGTCAGGGGGTCTTTCGCCAGGCCGGCCTCGGTTTTGCCGTTGACGATAACCTTTACCTTCTCGGGAGTTACGCCCGGAACCGCACCAGCTACGAGATTCGTTACCGCCGCGACATTCGCGGCACTTAGCTTCCGCCCGCTACCGGTTTTGATGAACACCGACGCCTTGGCGTCTTGGCTGCGACGGCTGAGACGATTGCCCCTGTCGGAAACCACCTGCACCCGGGCAGCGGTTACGCCATCCATCATTTTGATCGTCTTGCTCAATTCCCCGGCGATGGCCCGAATGTAATTCACGCTCTCCTTGAAGGGGCTCATGCCCAACTCGCTGTTGTCCAGAATGCTGTAGCCCTCGTTGCCGCCTTCCGGCAGGCCCTGGTTGACCATCATCAACCGCAGCGCGTAGACCTTGTCGGACGGAACCAGTATCGCCGTGCCCCCGTCGCGAATCTTGAACGGAATGTCCTCGTCGCGAAGCCTGTCGGATATGCGGGCGGCGTCCTGGCTGGAAAGCCCACCGTACAGCAGCGCCAGGTCAGGCTGGGAGGCCCAATACACCAGCAACCCCGCCACCAGGACGAATCCAAGCACAATCCCGATCAGCGTCATGCGGTGGACCGGACCAGCCTGATTCCAAACCGCTTTCAAATTGCCAAGTATGTTAGACATCGTAACCCTCTACTCTTCCACCGTCCTGGTGGCACAGGTTTGTAACCTGTGCTTCGGCCACCCAGCCACAGGTTGAAAACCTGTGCCACCAACACTCTTCCTTTCTCTAAATCTGCATACGCATGGTTTCCTTGTAGGCCTCGATCATCTTATTCCTGACGCCCATGAGCATCTTGAAGCTCAAGTCCGCCTTCGCTACGGCGTTGACGACCGGCAGCACGTCGGTTGTTTTGCCGGCAACAAGGTCGCGAATCGCCGTCGCCGCCGCCTTCTGCTTCTCGTCCGTACCGTCGATATACGACCGCAACACGTCGCCGAAATCGGTCTTGGGTGCCTCTTTCGCCTTTCCGGGCATCGTCGTCGGACGCATCTGCGGCATGGAAACCCGAATGTTCGATACTGGATTTATCCCAGCCATGATTCACCTCTCGCTTATCGCAGTAATTCCAATGTGGTGTCCGTAATATCCTGATACCTCTTAAGCACCGCCGCCGACGCCTGGTACGCGCGAGTGGCGGTAACCATGTGCATCATTTCCGTCGGCACCGAAACGTTCGGCATGGTAACGTATCCGTCAGCGTCGGCGTCGGGATGACCAGCCATCAGCATCCGCTTCATCTCGCCGGCCATATCGGGCACAACTTCGCCGACATCCACGCCGGAAAGCGCCTCGTCGCCAATAGCTGCGCTGAACCGCACCATCTGTCGGCGGAAAGGTTGGCCGTTGCCGACGTTCGTCGTCTGGGCATTGGCAATGTTGTTGGCGATAACGTTCATGCTCTTGGATTGGGCGCGAAGCCCCGAAATCGCGATGTCCACCGGTGATACGTTCATGTCGCTCATAATTCAGCCCTCAGAACTGGTCCCGCATAGCCATTTCCATCTGCTTGTAAAGTTTGTTCAACAGCCGCAGGTAAGTCTTGTGCCGGCCTGAACTTTTGATCAATTCGCCGACCTCCACTTCAAGGTTCACGTCGTTGCCGTTGCCCTTTACCGGCGTATTCATCGGCTTATGCAGCCGCCCCCTTATCTCCTCGAAATCCACGCCGGACGGCGATTCCATCGCCTCAGCCAGCAGTTTCTCGAACTCCACGGCGTTCCGGCGGAAGCCCGGCGTGTTGAGATTGGCGATATTGTGCGCGATCGCCCTGCGGCGGAGGCTCGAAGTGTTCAACCCCGCTTCGAGATAGCTTACGATGCTCTCTGTGCCGCCCATTTTTCTTCTCCCGTCAAATCAAGTTGCCCGTCCCGGCGGTAACGGCGGATTTTCTCCCGCAGCGTCCGATCGGAAATCCCCAATAGTTGGGCCGCCTTGGCCTGGTGCGAATTCGTCTGTCGCAAAGCCTCCAGTACCGCCTGCCGCTCGACATCCTGCAGGCTCAGGGTGTTTTTGTCGTCGCCGTCGCTGTTACCGTCGTCGCCTGCCCCGCTCAACGTCAATCCGGGCGTTTGCAATTCCGCCTGCAGTTGCTCTGCCCCGTCCAACGAAAGCGTTTGGCCGCTGCCAAGCACCAGGGCTGTACGAATCACATTGCGGAGCTGGCGGATATTGCCCGGCCAATCGTATCGCCCGAACAATTGCAACATCTCGTCGTCCAGCCGCGTGATGTTCCGCCGCGTCTCGCCGGCGTAAAGGTTCACGAAATGCCACGTCAACGCCGCGATATCCTCAGGCCGCTCCCGTAGCGGCGGCATCCGCAACTGCACCCCGCGAATACGATAGTACAAATCGCGACGGAACCTGCCGGCCTCAACCTCCTCGGCGAGATCCCGGTTGGACGTGCAGACTACCCGAACGTTGACGTTGATCGACTCGCTGCCGCCGACACGCTCGAAGTCCTGCTGCTCCAGCACGCGGAGCAACTCCGCCTGTAATCGCGGGCCTGTTTCGGAAATTTCGTCCAGCAGCAGCGTACCGCGATGGGCCAGCTCGAACCGGCCCTTCCGCTGGGCATACGCCCCGGTAAACGCCCCACGCTCGTGCCCGAACAACTCGCTTTCCAGCAGGTTTTCGCTCAGTGCGGCACAGTTAACGCGGATGTACGGATTTTTACGCCGGTTGGATTCCTGGTGCAGCAGCCAGGCCAGCAGTTCCTTGCCCGTGCCGCTTTCGCCGGCAATCAGCACCGGCATGGTGCTCGGGGCGACCTGCCGGGCAAGGCGAATCGTATCCAGCAGCGGCTTGCTTGCCCCGGCGAGGCGATACAGGCAGCAATTGTTCTCCTGGGCGACCGCCGCCAAATCGACTTCGTGATTCGGCAGCACCCTGTCCAACAAAGCCTCCAACGCCGGGCGGTCTATCGGATAGGTAATATATTCGCTGGCCCCCAGCCGCATCGCATCCACCGCAATCGGAACGTCGCCCTCCGGCCCGACGGCGACTACCGGCAGTTCCGGCTGATCGCTGCGCAGGCGGGCGATAAGGTCGCTCGTCCACCGGGATTTGCCCATGCCCACAAACACCATACCCCACGGGCCGGTCCCACTCAACCGGGCCTCGACGGCCTTGGAGTCGCCGGCGACCATCCCACGGACGCCCCGGCCCGCCAACGTCTCGAGAATCACGCGATTCCCGCCGCCGGCAACCTGAACAATCAGGACATTTTGTGGTATGTTTTCAGTCATTTGCCTTTATCCCGCTTTTTCGCAACCGGTTTCGCTGCCTTCTTTGCAGCCGGACGAGCCTGCCTCGAACCGACGGACCGCTTGCCGGTTCGAGGCGTCATCGAACCCTTACTCTCCATCATCCCATCCAATTCCTTCCCCACGTCCGCCAGAAATTTCTGCGGACGATTCTCCTCCATCCACTCAAGAACACTCACATGCACCGCAGCCAGTTGGCTCCAACGGCTGTCCGGATATTCAGAAATCAACTGCCGCAACAACTTTCTCGCCTCGGAAGGCTTATGAACCATCTGGCACTGGGCCATTTGGTACAACAGCCAACTGCGGTGGCGGGTGTCCTGCGTTCGCTCGTAACAATACTTGTAAAACACCAACGCCTCCTGCCTGTGCCCGCTAGCCAGCAACGTATCCGCCAACCTCATCGGATCGGAAACTGCTTCCGGCAGCGTGGTTTGCAACTGCTTGAGAACCTCCGGGGAAATCGTCGGCTTCGCCGGGGCCGGCTTGGGAGTTGGTACCGCCGCCTTGACGGGTTCGGATTCCGGTTCCGGTTCGACATGCGCCTTGGCCGGCCGGGCTTGCCTGCTGGCCGGCAGGGACATCGCATTGAGTTTCGCCACCAGGTCCCGCATCCGCCGCGCCTCGGCGTCGTCCATCTCCGGCGGCGCAAACGCCTCACGCATCATCTTGCTCTCCCGGGCCGCGACGGAAAGCTTCTCCGCGCCAATGCCCAGAGTCGCACACAGCAGCACGCATGCAATCAGAATCAGGGGAATCCACCGTATCATTTCGACTCTCCCGTCTGCCCAGCCGCCACAGCCTTGCCCGCCGGGGCTTTCTTAGCTTTAGTCTTGGTTTTATCCTGATCCATTCCCGAAAACATCAACGCCGCCTTTTCATACTGCTTTTTGGCAAGATATGCCTCGCCCATCGCCTGGCGGACGCGTCGGGCGATGTCTTTCGGTGGGTTGGATAAGAGAACTTTTTCGCCGAGGCTCAACGCCTGGGCCGGCTCGTCGCACTTCAGGCACGCCTCGGCCAGCAGTGTCGTGGCGTCCAGCAGCGTTCTGCCGGCTCCGATAGTCGGCAGAATTTGCGTCAGCAGTGTCCGGGCCGATTTGTTGTCGCCGTAGGCCATGTGGCACCGGGCCAATTCCACAGCCAGCCTGCCGCGTTGCTCGGGGTCTTTGACTGCCCCCAACTCCATCCGCAACAGCGAACGGGCCTTGTCCGCCAGCCCGACCGCGCGAAACACCTCGGCGGTCAGCACCACTTTTTTGGTAGCTTGGGCGGGCGAAAGCTTCTCGGAACTGAGCTTCTCCAGCACTCCCAAGGCCATGATGAATTTCTCCTGGCTGGCGTTGACTCTGGCCAACTCCATCATCGTGGGAATGCGGATATCTGCCCCGGGATTGCCCAGCAACCCCCGATAAAACGCCTGCTCGGCGACCTTCCAATGCCCTTGGGCAGCCTCGGACTTGCCGAGCATGAAATACGCCGAGGCGTACTTGTTGGGATTCGGCTCGGAAAATCCCGCCACATACCGCGCCAGCCACTTCGACGCCATCGCATATTTCTGCCGGCTGTAATGACATCGCCCTGCCCCCAAACACGCCAGCTTCCGTGATTTTATCGATAGATTCCGATGATAAAGATTCTCGAACGTCTGTGCCGCCGTGTCAAACTGGCCGGCCATCTCGTTGACCCGACCCAGCAGAAAATAAATATCGTCTATACCCGGGTGGTTGGGGTACAGATCCATCATATCCAACAGGTCGCCCTTCGCGCCGGTATAGTTCAGCAAGTCGATCTTGATTTTCGCACACCGCAGCAACGCCTCCGGCGCGACCGGCGACCGCTCGAACCGCCCCGCCAGTATCTGGTACTCGCGGACGGCGGCAATCTTCAAACCGTTCCACTCGCTGATAGCCGCCAGGCCGAAATGCCCCAGCGGAATGCGGCTGTCCTTCGGATATCGATAGAAAAACCGTCGCCAGACCGAAACGGCTTCGTTGGTAATCAGCTTGCTCTGCTTCGCGACCGACCCCTCGCCAGCGGGGTCGTACACCAAGAGCTTCTCCAGCGTAAACCGCCCGATCAACCCCGTCATGCCGGCAGCCACCTCGCAAAGCATCTGCGAAGACACCGACCGGAAATGCAAACTCACAGCCCTGCCGCGAACCTTCCGATTAACCTGCCCCCACTTGACGTCCCTGCCGGATTTATGCCCGAACTGATTCAGCAATTCCTCGACCTTCATCTCCAGGGCGTTGATTTCCCATCGGCCAGGCAGCCGCGGCTTGGGGCGAATCGTAAGCTCCGGGCCTAACGCGGACGGACTCAGCAGCCCCTTGCCCTCGGCCAACAGCTTACGCAGCGTCGTCTTGTTCAGCCCCTTGAAAGGATCGCCGGAGGGCCTGTCGGGCCAGCGGACGAACTTGCGGTTGGATTTGTAGCTGCGAACCTTTTCCGTAAGTGCCCTCGCGATAAGGAAATAGCAATCCCGCTCCAACGGAATCGGCCTCTCCAGCCCCCCCAATGCCCCAATCGCCCGATACGCCCGGCTGCGTGCGACGAGGTACTTGCCCAGCCCAAGCTCGGCCCGCCCAAGCTCGTATTCGCTGACGGCACAGATTATCGGCGAATGACTATGCGTCAACGTCTCCAGCAATGCAACCCCCTCGGTATTCCTGCCAAGCCGAAGGAGGCTCTGACCCTGCCGCAGGAGAAAATAATCGCAAACCAGCGAATCTGCGGGCTTGTGGCGGTGATTGATAACCAATTGCCCGAACATCTCCGCAGCTACGGTATAATCATCGCCGTGAAACGCCTCCTCCGCCTGCCGCCAGGAAACCGGCTTGATCTTCGCAGCCAGAGTATTGGCGGTGGGGGGCAGATTGCCCGGAACTGGCTTGGCGGCATGATGCTTCTGCTGGAAGTCGTACCCCTTTGGCTGCGGGGGCGGCGTTGTCGAGGCCCGCAGGGTCGGCTTGGGAATCAACCCCAGCACCACACACACCACCAGGGAAATCAGCACCATATTCAGTACCAACAAGACCTTCAGCAAAAATATCTGACCGTTGCGGGGTGATTTCCCCGCCGGCTTCGATGCTGATTTTTCCTGTTTTTCCTCGGCCATCGTTCCTCATTACCTTTCCGCGAGCAGAAACCGCTGACTGCGCAACGCCAGACGACACTCAGGCTATATTGTGCAACCTCTATGCCAAACATCGCAAAAGCCGGAATACTCGGAGCCGCCCTGCAATTTAAGAGAAATCAGGGATTTTCAGCCGACCTCGCTCCCAGCGAACCAGCCAGGCGCGTACTGTTTTTATGCATCCAACGTTCAGTAATTTGCGCTGTCTCATCGGAAATCAGGTGGCACAGGTTTGCAACCTGTGCCGCGGTGGCCTGGGAAGGCCACCGCGCTGGGTGCGTAAGCGGAATCGATCATGGCTACACCACAAAAACAACGGGGTTTCCATGCCACCCGATATCGTGGGAATTTGCACAGGTTACAAACCTGTGCCACCTGTCGTCATGCCACCCAAAACGGTAATTTTGCCCAGACGGGCTGCCAAAATAAACCGGAGATTTCTGCCTGTCGCCCGGAAACGTTATCCGGTTTTACACCGCCACAAAAATGCCGTAAAAAGTCGATCCCAAAAGAATTATCGCCGTTACTGCATTGGCAATAAGGGTTTAGAGCTTTCGGGATATTCAGATTATTCCAATGGCACAGGCTTTGCATCTGTTTTGGCGTCTGGGTTTGTCCAGATATTTTGAGAACCGCAGATATGACACCGATGAATTTAGCCAATTTGCTTATCAATCCCGCCCCGGCGAAGGCTGGGGATTTGGGAAACCGCCCCGACCGCCGCCAGTCCCCCGGCGGCTACGACGAAGCCAGACCACTCGCCCCCGAACCCAGGCCCGGCAGGAGGGACAAAGAAACCCCCAAGCCCGAACCCAGAACCGGCTCCAAGCCAGAACCCAAAACCGACCGCAAGGGCGAATCCAAGACCGGGGACACGCAGCCCATCGCCGCGGCGGAACATTCCGAACAGCGGGAAACCCCAGCCGATTTCAAGGCTGCCATTGCCAACCTGCTTTCCGGCGCGGATTTACAAAAGGCCACCGCCCAACAGCCCGCCCTGTTGGCAGCCGCCGGCGAAATCAAGCCTCTCAAGATAGCGGGCAAAAAAGCGTTCGGAAACGGTAAAAAAACGGTTGCCGGGGCTTTGCAGAAAATCACCAGCCCGACAAAAAGGCCGCAAAAGGCCAATGCTACTCAACCCCTGCCGGGCAAAACAGTTAAAGCAGCCGTCATCAAACCCGCGGACGGTAAACCCGCTCCGGTCGGCCCGAACCCGAAAGCCCCCGCCGGGCAGCCAGCCCAGCCGACAGCGAAAAACCCCGCCGCACCGCAGGCCATCGAAATCAATGCCGGCAAAAACGCCACGAAGACGAAAAATATGCCCGTCGGCGAAAAAGCAGCCGGGAAATTCTCGACGGCGACCGCTGCCGAAATCCGACCGATCAGGCAGGCCCCCGACGGATTACCCGTCGCAGCCCCGGTAAAGCCAATCGCCGGTGAAGAAGTAATTCCCCGCCAGCCAAGCCAGCCAGGCCCGGCGATAATGACTCATCCCAAGGTGCAGGCGTTCCTTCAAGAAGCTGCTCAGGATGGCCTGAGCCGGACGGAAATAAAAACCCTCGGCAAGATCATCCAATCAATCAGAAATTCGACCCCGCCGACGCCGCGACAATCCGCCGCCGGTGGTAAAAATCTCAACGTGGATAACGCGGATATCAACGCCACGACTGCCAAAACCGCCAGCACCATTGAACCCGCGATTACCACCAGCACCGAAACCGCTGGGCAGGTCGCCCAACTCGCCGGGCAGCTCCAGGCCGTCGCCCAAGCCAATCGGCCCGGCAAAGCACAGGCCGTCGCGAAAAATCCCGAAAATACCGTCGCCATCGCCGCAGCCGGTGGGAAAAACGATAACCAAACCGCCGCAGCCACCGACACCGACAAAACCCACGCGAACACCGCCGCCAATTCGCCCAAAGTCATTACGCCGGAACCTGTTACGCCAACATCGACCCCAACAGCCGCCACCGCGGCAACGACCGCCGCCAGGCAAAACCGGCCAGCCGCAGCCACGCGGGAAGCACGAGTCAAACCCGCCGAAACGCGAGCGGCGGCATTCGACAGTCTGGACGAGGCAACGAATTTGCACCCCGCCGGGGCCCCCGAGACGAGCGCTGTAGCTTCAACGGCAGCTGTCTCGGCCCCGGCCCCGGGCGCTCCTGCTGCTCCGGCGACGCCGGCACAGCAGATTACCGCACACATCCAACTGCACCGCGACGATCTCGGCGAGGAAATGACCGTAAACCTCAGCCCGCCGGAACTCGGCAGAGTCCGTATCAACTTCCGCGCCGACGGCGACCAGTTGACAGGCGTAATCGAGGTGGAAAACACCCGCACGCTGGTGGAGCTTAATCGCGAAGCGCCGTCGCTGCTGGCGAAACTCAACGAAGCCGGCATATCCGTAAAAGACCTGAATTTCCAGATGAACAACACCAACCAGTGGCGCGACGGCGGTACGAACGCCCAGAACGCGTACAACATGTTCGACTCCAGCGCGAATCAAGGGCAAGGCCGGGGTGCCCGGCAGGAAACCAGCGGCCAAGTCGCCTATGAAAACTATCTCGACGCCGAAGACCCAGCCGCGTGGGACAGGCAATACGTGTCGGCAAATTCGTTAAACGTAATGATTTAGGAGCAGACATATGAGCGCGATACCAGCAATATCCTCGACAACGTCAGCATCCAGCATCCGAAACGATTACCTCAAGCTGCTGGCGGCACAGTTGTCCAACCAGAATCCGATGGAACCGATGGATAATCACGACATGACGCTACAGATGGCTGCCCTTGCGGAACTGGAACAGATGGAGAACGTCAATTCCAGCTTCTCGACGCTCCTGCAGAATTTCGGAATGGTGCAGGCTGGGGAGTTGATCGGCAAGGAAGTTACCTTCTTCCCCATAGGCGGCGATGGGATGCCCTCCACGGAATCCGTCAGCGGCGTGGTTACGGAAGCAAAACTGGTGGACGGCGACGCGAAAGTGGTTGTCAACGCCCACACGGTTTCGCTGGGCGAGATCGTCGCCATAAAAGAGGTAACGCAGCCGACATAAAACCGCACCGCCGCACAAAGAAATACATAACGATTTTTCACAATAAGAATATAGCGAGGTACGAACCATGAGTAATGCAATGTTATCAGGCGTCAGCGGGTTGAAGGCACACCAGAGCATGATCGACGTAGCCGGCAACAATCTGTCCAACATCAACACGGTCGCGTTCAAATCCAGCCGTGTAACATTCCAGGAACTTCTGAGCGAGACGCTCAAAGAAGCGTCCAGCCCGACGGCGAACCTCGGCGGCACGAACCCGATGCAGATCGGCAACGGCGTGATCGTCGGCAGCGTCGACCGCAACATGGGCCAGGGGTCGCTGCAATATACGGGCAACCCGATGGACATGGCCTTGGAAGGTTCGGGGTATTTCACGTTAAACACCGGCCTGGGCGACATTTACACTCGCGTGGGGCAGTTCGCGGTCGATTCGCAGTATTACATGGTCGATCCGACGACCGGCTATCGCGTGCAGCGTATCGGTAACGAGGGCGTCGCCGAGGGTTTCCAGGACCCGACGTCCAACGACATCCGCATTCCGTACGACATCGCCTTACCGGCGAGGACGACCGAGACTATCGGCTTTGCGGGCAACCTCTCCGGCAACCAGATGGCCCCGACGATAAACCTGCTGACCAGCGGGCTGAAGTACACCACCGGCAGCGGAACGGTCGCATCGCGTGCGACCTACCTCACAGACCTCGACCAGCTTACCGGCGGCCTGCTGGCGACGGGCGACACGATAACGCTAACCGGCACGACGCGGGACGGAACCGTAGTGGCCCCGGGCGTGTATACGTACAACGCCTTAAGCCATGGCGGCCTCGGCGATACGATGGGCGACATGCTCGACGCGATTACGGCGATGTACCAGGTCGGCGGCGTGGACGCTTCGGTCGCCAAGATTATCAACGGCGAGATTCGCCTGGAAGACCTCAACGCCGGCTACAGTCAGGCGTATATTGCCTCGATGACGTTTACCGACGCCACCGCTGGCGGCGTTGATATAGAAATGCCCATACAATTCGACATTCTGGTCGCCGGTGGCGAGATTGAAAAGTCCGTCAACGTCGAAATTTACGACACGCAGGGCAACAGCTACACGTTGGCGGGTAGTTTCATCCGTCGCGACGACTACGCCAACACGTGGGACTTCGTAATCAAGACCGTCGGCGGCAACACAACGGTACACGACCGGAAGATTACCGGCATTACATTCCAGACGGACGGCAGTTTCGGCGACATGCATGCAGTGGTCGGCGACGCCAACGGTATGAACATCGAGCTGGAATTCGTCGACAGCGACCCCGGAAACATACGGAGCATCCGCCTGGATCTGGGTACGTTGGGCGAGTTGGACGGCTTGACGCAGTTCGGCGGGCCGAGCACCGCGGCGAGCAACGGTCAGGACGGATACTCAGCCGGCTGGCTGTCCACAATGTCCGTCAGCCGCGAGGGAATTCTCGTCGGCGTGTTCACCAACGGCATCCGCCGCGACCTGGCGGCGTTGAAAATAGCGACGTACCAGAACTCCGCCGGCTTGAAGTCCGTGGGCGGAAACTACTTCGAGCCGACCGCGAACTCCGGCGATCCGGTAGCGAATAAAGCGACCGAAGGCGGAGCGGGCGTAATCCACGGTGGAGCGGTCGAGAAGTCCAACGTGGAAGTTGCCGAGGAATTCGTAAAATTGATCGAGGCCCAGAACGGCTACCAGGCCAATGCGAGAACCATAAAGGTGGCAAATGAAATGCTGCGGGAACTGACACAACTGATCCGGTAACGGGAATAGCACAGGTTGCAAACCTGTGCCACCAAACCGCACGGGATGCAACCTCCTTGGGGGGCAAGCCTGTGTGCCGGACCGCACAGGTTACAAACCTGTGCCACCAGACCGCGGTATCAATGGATAGAGAGATGATTAACGCGGGACATTTTGTCGAGATACTCAGCCTTCTGGGCCAAAGCTCCGCCCACGAGCGTTGGCGATCCGTCCGCAGTGCCCCGGAATACGACTACCCCATGACCCTGATACTGCTAGCCGGCGTGGCTGTCGGCATAATTGTCCTGATAAGCCTGAGCGTGTATATGTGGAAATACCTCATGCGGACGGTCTTTTTCGAAGCCGACTTCCGCCGAACCGCCGGCAAGGAAGGCCTTGGCGAGGAGGAATGCAACTTGCTGTTCGAACTGGCAAAACAAGCCGATTTATCCGGCAATTACAAGGCCATCTTCACGAGCGAAACAGACTTCCGTAACGGCTCGCAAAATTATCTCACCAGCGAGGAATTCTGCAATCTGCCGAACGAGCGGCGGATGGAAATCAACGTGCGGATCAGCCAATTGCGGCGGAAGCTGGGAATGCAGTCGTCCTCCAACGAAGACGACCCGCTGGGCAGCCGGCAGATTGCCGCCAATACCCGCATCAAGGTGCTGCCGCCGGACAAACCGGAGGAATTCCTCGCCATCGTCCTGCAGGCGGACAACGACAAGATTTCCATCGCCCCGCTGGCCGGTGCCGACCCCAAGCCCGGCGAGTCGTGGCGGATTCGCCATTTCGACGGACGGGCATTGTGGGAATTCGACGCGCCGGTAGTGGCGATCGATAAGGGACGAGTGATCCTGGCCCACGACGAAGAAGGCAGAATGATAAACCAGCGGCGTTTCGTGCGGGTTTCGGTTCACTTCCCCGCGAAAATCTGCACCTACGATTTCCTTCACTCCGAAAAGGAAGTCGCCCCGCCGCAATGGTCTGACGCACAGCTGATACAACTTGCCGGGCCTGGCCTGAAACTGCGATCCAACCTCGCCGTCCACCCGGGCGACCGCGTGCTGGTCGTTACGGGAATCCGCGACGGGGAGGTGGTCTACGCGGTGGCGAAAATCCGCCGGGTGGACAATCCCGACCGGACAATGAAAGACCTCGTCGCCGAATGCGTGGGCATAACGCAGGCTGAGATATCGAAACTGGCCTCGGCGACAAACTTCGCCGCGACGCAACAGGAACACCTGCGTCGCGTAAAGGAAAAGGAAAATCCGCCCAAGCGCCGGCTCAACATAGCGGCGTTGGCTGCGGATAAAAAGTGGAAAGAACAAGCGGGCGCTACAACAAGTAAAAAAAGTGAGGCAAAATAATGTCCAACGCCATGGAAATAACAGGCCCAAGTCTGGCAGCCTTGACGAAGCAGTACCGGGTAATCGCCAACAACCTCGCCAACGCCAATACCGTCGGCTATAAGCGGCAGGTCAGCAGGTTTCATCACGCAATGACCCAGGCTATGGGAAACGCGGGCGGCATGGACGGCGCGGGCAATATCAGCACCATCCTGAACAAAATCGCGTTGGATTTCACGCAAGGCCCGTTGAACCAGACCAACCGAAAGCTGGACGTCGCGATTGAGGGCAAGGGGTTTTTCGTGATTGAAACCGCCCAAGGGCCGTTCTATACGCGTAACGGGGCGTTCCGGGTAAATGACAAGGGCAGCCTCGTGGACGGACTGGGGCGAAACGTCGCCGGGAAGGGCGGGCCTATCAGCGTGCCCAACACGGTCGGCCTGTCGAAACTAAACATCGCCCGCGATGGAACCATCTCCGCCGGCGATAAAGACCTCGGCAAACTGAAGGTCGTCGAATTCGAGGATGTCAGCATTCTCAAGCGGATAGGGGCTGGGTGCTTCGCCGCACCGCCGACAACCAAACCCAAGCCCGCCAGCGACATCAACATTCACCAGGGCTACCAGGAATTGGCAAACGTATCGGCTGTGGAGGAACTGGTAAAACTGATCCGCGTCAGCCGCCTGTACGAGGCGGGCGTCAAAAGCATGAACTCGCATGATGAACGATTACAAAGCCTTTTGAGAGTGGCTTCGGGATAGAGAGGGCGGAATATCCGCCGACATTTTATATGAGGATTCGGATGAGGAGATTGAACCATGTTACGAGCATTTTCAACCGCGGCGACAGGCATGGCCGCCCAGCAGCAGATTGTGGACGTCATCGCCAACAACCTCGCCAACATCAATACGACCGGCTTCAAACGCAGCCAGATGGACTTCCAGGATTTGATGTACGTCAAGATCCGCGAAGCCGGCTCGGCAGTCGAATCCGGCGTGAATTCCCCGACCGGCCTGGAGATCGGCAGCGGCGTAAAGGCTGCGTCGACACTGAAGGTTTTCACCCCCGGCGAGCTGGAAAACACCGGGCGAAGCCTTGACATCGCCATCCAGGGCGACGGATTCTTCCAGGTTTCCATGTCGGACGGCTCGACGCAATACACCCGCGACGGCTCGTTGCGAATCGACGCTGACGGCAACCTCGTTACCGCCAGCGGCTACCTGCTGGAACCGTCGGTTACGATTCCCACCGACTGGAGAACGATTGCCATCGGCAAGGACGGGACGGTGTCGGTACTGGCTGGGGCGGACACGACGCCACAGGAAGTCGGGCAGCTTCAGCTTGCCAGGTTCGCCAATCCCTCCGGGCTGTCCAGCCAGGGCGAGAACCTCTTCAACGCAACCGGCGCATCCGGCGACGCGGTAACAGGCAACGCCGGCTCAAGCGGGCTTGGTACGCTGGAGCAGGGCTTCCTCGAACGCTCCAACGTGCAGATGGTTACGGAGCTTGTCCGCCTGATTAACGCCCAACGGGCATACGAGATAAATTCGCGGGCAATCAAGGCCGGCGACGAAATGCTTTCCACCGCCAACAGACTCATCAGTTAGAGCTAAGGAGATAACACCATGACTACACGACAATTACGAATCCTCCTGGTTATTCTTATACCGCTGACGATGCTGGCGGCGGAGATTTTCGGATCTTCAGAAGACGTCGAAAACCAGACGGCTGTCCGCATCTATCTGCCGCGGACCAAAACCATCACCTCGGCCGGCCTGACGATGGACGACATCGCGCACATCTCCGGGCGAAACGGGAAACTCGCGGCGAAAGTCTCCGCCCTGCCGATGGGCCGGGCGCCATTCCCCGGCGAAGTGCTCGTGCTTACCCGCAAGACCATCCAGGCTCGCCTGGCGAGCGAGGGCTTTAGGCCTCCGAAGGTGCTGCTGACCGGTGCAGCGGAAATCCGGCTCAGCCGTAACACCAACGACTACTCCAGCGACGACCTTGCCAACGCGGCGACGGAATATCTCCAGAAACGCATCGCCAGCAAGGGCGTATTCTGGCGGGTGTCGAAGAAGCCCACACCCCTGTACCTGGCGAAGTCGAACAACTGCAAACTGCTGATGGCGATAGACGAAAAATCGCCGGCGGGACATTTGCGGGTGATTATCTCGGCGGTGGCGGGCAAAAAGACCATCGCCAGCCGCATGGTGCATTTCAAGCTGACGTACCAGTCCCAGCGGGTTGTCGCCATGCGGGACATCTCAGCCGGCAGTGCAATCACCCCGCAAAACGTGAAAATCGAATCCACCATCGTGGAGCGCAGGCCCACCGGCAAGTGGCGGTCGCCCTTCGGGGGCCTTACCCGCAAAGCCATCGCGAAGGGCGCGGTCATCTCGCCAAATATGCTGAAGGCGGCCAAGCCCGTAATACGCGTCAAGCGCAACGAAGCCGTCCTCATCGCAATTCGAGGCAAGGGCTGGAAGATCACGACGCGAGGCGTAGCACTGCAGAACGGAAAAATCGGAGACAAAATCCGCGTGCGGAACATCGACTCCAAAAAAATCATCATCGCCAAAGTGGACAAGTCGGGCGAAGTCATCCCACTGACGCGCTGAGAGAGGTACACATCATGAAATACGTGAATTTATGGATTATCGCGGCGTCGGTTGTGCTGCTGGTGGCCCAGGCGTCGCCGGGCGGTTCTATCGTGGCTAAGACATGGAAGCGCACCGCCCACACCAACATCTACCGGGACGACAAGGCGTCCGGCATCGGCGACGTACTGACTATCCAGATTTCCGAAGACGGCACGGTGGACACCAAAAAGGGCAACACCAACAGCAAAACCGCCGGCGACAGCGGCAGCGGCAGTGGCAGCTTCACTTTCGGCGACTTGTTTCCCGGCCTCGGCAAGAAAGGCAACTGGGGATTCGGAGAAGTCTTTACGCTGCCGACCTGGGATTACAGCTCCACCAACGCCAGCAATTTAACCGGCAAGGCCGACCACAAAAACACCTACAAATACACCGACAAAATCACCGTCGTCGTCGAAGACGTCATGCCCAACGGCAATTTGCTGGTGCTGGGCAAACGCGTGCGGGAGTTCAGCGGCAACAAGCTGACGATCCAGGCCAGCGGAATCGTACGCCCCAGCGATATCGACGCGACCAATATAGTCTCCAGCACGCGGGTAGCCAATTTCCACCTGGTATTTACCGACCGCGGGCGGGAGAACCACTATCTCAACAACGGCTGGATGATGCGGATATGGAACCTGATTAATCCGTTTTAACATGACAATTGAATAAATGGTTGGGTGGCACAGGTTTGCAACCTGTGCCGCGGTGGCCTGGGAAGGCCACCGCGCTAAGATGGAAGTTGGGTGGCCCCTTGGAAAAATGCAATTACATGCTTCTGCAAGCAGAAGCATGGCACCCAACATTGATGGTTTGGGTGGCATGGCTTGCTTGCAAGCCATGTGTTTTTCCGGGGAAGCACGGCACCCGACATCGTGGGAATTTGCACAGGTTACAAACCTGTGCCACCGACAACAAACTATTTGGGGAGTAATTATGCGACGTGGAATGATATTGTTTGTACTGGTGCTGGTTATCGCGGGTCTTGCCCGGGCCGAGCGGGTTAAGGACATCGTAACGGTCAAGGGCGAGCGGGGCAATCCGCTGTACGGCTATGGGCTGGTAATCGGCCTTAACGGCACGGGCGACAACTCCAACGTTACCAAGCGGGCGGTCGCCAGCGTGCTGCGGCGGATGAATATCACCTTCAACGCCGCCGACATCGACGCCGCCAACGTCGCCAGCGTGTTCGTAACCGCCGAGCTTGGGCCTTTCGACCGTGTCGGACAGAAAATCGACATCAACGTCGCGACGATAGGCTCGTCGAGCAGCCTCCAGGGCGGAACGCTGCTGATGACATCCCTGATAGCCGCCGACGGGCGAACCTACGCCGTCGGCCAAGGCTCGGTGGTACTGGGCGGCTTCGGCGCTTCCGGCGCGGACGCGTCGGTTACGTCGGGACATCTGACGGCTGGGTCTATTCCAAACGGGGCGACCGTCGAGCGGGAGGAGCTGGCCAACGTCGTGGAAAAAGGGGAAATCACCCTGCTGCTGAAAAATCCCGACCACAGCACAGCCGAGCGAATCGCAAAGCAGGCCAACACCATCGCCAAAGGCATCGCCCACGCCGCCGACGCGGGCACCATCAGAATCAAAGTGCCGAAAACCGTTACGAAAAAGAAGGTCAACGCCTTCATCGAGAAAATCGGGCTGCTGTCCGTCAAGGTAGATCAGCCGGCCCGCGTGGTAATCAACGAACGAACCGGCACGATAATCGTCGGGCAGAACGTCTCCATCTCGACCACGGGCATTACCCACGGGAACCTCACCATCACCACCGAGGAAAAGGAATATATATCCCAGCCGACGGGCAACTTCGGAGACGGCGGAACAACCGAAAGATATAACCGCACCAGCCTGAAAGTCGTCGAAAAGAAGGTCAACATGCACATTGTGCCCAAAACGCTGACGGTTACGCAATTGGCTGAGGCGCTCAACGCCATGGGCCTGACCCCACGGGACATGATTGCCATTTTCGTAGCCCTCAAGAAGGCCGGCGCACTCCAGGCCGACCTGGTAATTCAATAGGTATTGACATGAGCGAACCGATTACAGGCATTTCGATTTCGACCGGCCCGACCGGCGGGCTTAACCCGCTGAGACTCCTGATGGAGCAAAGGGCCAAGCTCAACGGCCAGCCGTCCGAACCGGAGCAACTGAAGAAGGCCGCCCAGAACTTCGAAAGCGTACTGATAAATATCCTCATGAACGAAATGCAGAAAACCGTGCCGGACTCGGGCTTCCTGTCCGACGCAACCACCAAGCAGGTACAAGGCCTCTTCTGGCAGTTCCTCTCACAGGAAATGGCTGATAACGGCGGAATCGGACTGGCGAAGGACCTGTACAGAGATTTCTGCCAAATGGCAAACATCGACCCGGATGCAACAAACGCAACTACGGACATTTTGAAATAGATTGGTGGCACAGGTTTGTAACCTGTGCATGGCGGCTGGCTGAACCGCTCGCCGCAAGAGCAGCGCGTAGGTTATGCAACAAGTTGCATAACCTACAGATATCTTGAAATAGATTGGTGGCACAAGAACAGGACGGAGTAAGAAAATGGCGAATAACGGAAAACATCGCCAGGGACGGAATGATGGGAATACACCGCAACGCAGGCGGATGAAACGGAAGAAACAAATGGCTGCCAACCCGCGATGGCGACAACAGACATGGAGCGGATATCGTCCGCCCAAAACCGAATTTTACGAAAAGTAAGGCTATTACAATGAAAGAGAACAATTCGCAACTGCACGAAATGGCTGGGGAGTTATTGTCCCTGCTGGACGAGGAAATCGGCCTGCTGCACATCCGCTGCCGGCAATTCGACAGCCTGTACGACGCAATCCTGCATCGCGACAACCCCGCCCTGGAAACCCTGCTGGAAGAAATGGCCAACTCGCAGCAAGATCAGGCCGAGCTGGATACCCAACTCGAAGCCCTGCGGATTATCCTCGCGAAATCGCTGGAATGCGACCCGAAAGAGCTGAAACTCTCGATGCTGAGCGACAATCTGGACCAGCCGTTGGCCACCGAAGTGGAATACAAACGCCAACAGATTATCCTGCTGGCCGAGAAGCTCAAGCGAAAACATCTCGATACCGCCCTGCTTCTCAGCGAAAGTGCCAGAATCAATCGTATGCTTCTGGAAGGTCTGCTGCCCAACAACGAAACGGTTACGACCTACGGCGTCGGCGGGGCAAGCCCGTGGCGAGACAGTACCGGCCTGGTGGACACGGAGATATAACCATGAATTTTTCGATAGGCCTTACCGGATTAAGAGCCGCCCAGCGCGCTCTCGAATTGATAGGTACGAACCTGGCGAATTCCACCACGGAAGGCTATCACCGCCAGCAACTGAAGCTCGCGCCGCTGGAGTTGGGAAGTGCCAACACGCGAGTTTCCGTCGGTGGAGTGGAGATTGTCGGCGTGCAGCGGTCATACAACCTGCTGCTGGAGCGAGAGCATCTCCGCCAACAACCGATTCACGGGCAGCTCGAACAGGAACTGTCCGCCCTGACCAGTATCGAGGCGGTACTCGGCAAGGTGGAAGGCAACCAGATTGCCCAGACCCTCGACGACTTTTTCGGCGCGCTTACCCAATTGACCGCCGACCCCAACAGCCTGGCCTACGCCCAGAGCACCGTCTGGACGGCTGACTCGATGACCAGGGAACTGCGAAGCGCATCGGAGTTCCTGGCGCAGATGAAAACCCAGATACGCCAACATGCCGAGCAGATTGTCGGCGAGATCAACGTCCGCAGCGAAAACATCGCGCAGTTGAATTATGAAATCGACCTGTCCATGCGGCGGGGCAACTCCGCCAACCTGCTGAAAGACCAGCGAGACCAGGCCATCGTGGAAATCGCCCAGATGGCTGACATATACATCTCAAACGTCAGCGGCGCCACCTCGCAAACCAACGTCCAGGCGTGGGGAAACCCGCTGGTCGTCGGGCAGCAGTTCATGGAATTGGAAATCGGCCTGACCAGCAGCGACCTGATCGGCGTCGGAGCCAAGGGCCTGAGCTACTTCGACACCACTGCCAACGGCGGCGAGGTCGGCGGGCTGATTACGCTGCACAATGACATTATTCCCGACCTGCAAAACCGCCTGGACACGATGGCCAAGGAGCTTATGTTGCAGATCAACAGCCATCACGCCCAGGGAATCGGCCGGGCCGGCTCGTTCACCGAGATGTCGGGGATAGCCGTCGACACCAGCTCAACCGTCGGCGAATGGGATTGGCCGACCGTAACCGACGGAACGCTGGGCATACGCCTGACCGATGCCAACGGCGAGGCGTCGGTGCATGAAATCAACATCCTCCATACCGACACGCTGAACATGATTATCGGCAAGATCAACGCCATCAACGGCGTCGGCGGCGTCCCAGCCAATACTATCGTGGCGTCCGTGGCGAACATGGCTTTGCGAATCCAGATGAACAACGACTACAAGGTGGACTTCGTGCCGGATTACACCACCGACGCCACCGACCCGCTCGTGCTGGCCGGCACCGGCGGCGGGGTGGACGCCCCGACGGTGGGAATCAGCGGACTTTTCTCGGCTGACAACCAGCAGTACACCTTCACCATAACCAACCCCGCCGCACCGGCGGACGGCGAGATCGGCATTACCGACGGCCTGTCCATCGAGGTGCGAAACGCCGCCGGCGAAGTAATCAAAACTCTCAACGTCGGACAGGGATACGCCGTCGGCGATCAGTTGGAAATCGAAAACGGCATGGTTCTGACATTCTCCACCGGCGTGCTGAACGACGGGGAGGTGTTCCACATAACCGGGCGGAACAGCAGCGATTCGTCCGGCTTTCTGGTGGCTGCGGGCATGAATACGTTCTTCACCGGCACGGGCGCGACGGATATCGAACTTCGCGAGGAGTTCTACGAGGACCCGCACCTGATCGCCACGTCGGTCGGGCCTGACGGGTTCGACAGTTTCAACATTCAGCGGATGGCGGAAATCGGCCAGACTTCGCTGGCGAACCTGGGCAATACGACCATCGCGAATTACCACTACGACTGGGTTTCCGACATCGGCCAGCAGGCGATGGTGCGAGACTCACGGCTCAAGGCGTCCGACGCGGTTATGCAACAGCTCGCCAACCAGCGCGACGAAGTCTCCGGCGTGGACCCGAACGAAGAGGCTGCACAAATGATAATCTACGAACGAATGTTTCAATCCATGAGTAAATTCATCAGCGTACAGGATCAGGCCCTCGAATCGCTGATGCAACTGTTGTAGGACGTTTGTAAGAAAGAAGGTTATTTGTAGGGTGGGTGCTCCCGCCCACGCGATTTCCGCAGCATGCTTCTGCAAGCAGAAGCATGGCACCCTTTGCAGGTTTTCTTTTGTAAGAAAGAAGGTAGTATCATGGGAAGCTGGGGCGCTATTTACAACAACGCAATGTACGGCATTCGAACCCACGTGAATCGGATGACCATGCTCCAGGAGCAGATTTCCACCGGCTCGCGGGTAATCCGCGCATCAGACAGCCCCGCCGACGCCTATCAGATTCTGAGCTTGCGGGGGACAATCTCGGACTACGAAAACTACTTCGACAATATCGGTGAAGTCGAGCTCAGCCTGCAGGAAGGCGCCAACGCCATGGACACGCTCTCCGATATCGCGAATCGGGTGAACGTGCTGTTAAACCAGTCCGCCTCCGGTACATACGCAGCCGACAACCGCGCATCCATCGCCGAGGAAGTCAACGAACTGCTGGAGCAGGCTACCTCGATGGCCAATCACAAGGTACTCGGGCGGTACATCTTCGCCGGGGCGAACAGCACCAGCCCGGCTTACAACATCCAGTGGGAAAATAATCGGATCGTATCGGTGGACTACCAAGGCAGCTACGAGGAAAGGCCCATCCCGGTAGGCCCAGGCGTCAACTATTCCGGCCAATTGGTCGGCGACCGCATTTTTCGCAATAATGTGCGGGAAGCGCCGGCGTTTTACGGCGATACCGGGGCGGCGGTGGGTTCGGGCACAGCCAGCGCCCGCGGCGACCTGTGGATGACGGTAAACCGCACCGGCACGACCTATCCCCCCGCCAGCAACGTAGCCGCCGGCACCGACGCCGACCAGGATACCATACTCGGCAACTACGCCCTGACCATCGCCGGCGGCAACACCATCCAGTTGGGTTCCGGGCCTGTGGAGACCTTCAACGGCACGGAAACCAATCTTGTATTGACCAGTGAAGACGGCACGGTCGTCCATGTCGATACTACCGGCGGGCTGGTCAACGGCGTTTACGTGATGACCGGCGAGGGCGAAATTTCCATCGACGGCCATACCGCCACCACCCTCGACGCAGCGGCATATGCCGACGGCAACCTCATCGTCAACACTTCCGACGGTGGCATACTCTACGTGGACGCCCAGAACATTCGCCACGAAGGCCTGGAGGCGGTGCGGATTCCCGGAACGTATGACCTGTTCAATACCCTCATCTACGTCCGCGACCTGATGCTCAACACCAACAACCTCGACGATGCCGCACAGAGCGAGGCCATGACACGCTCGCTCGACTCGCTTGACGCGATCCGCACCGGATTCGTCCAGCGGTCTACGATAATCGGCGGCAGACTGGGCGGGCTGGACAGCCTGAGATCGACCTTGGACAATCTCAAATATCACGCCGGCGCAAAAGCCGACGCAATAGAACAAGCCGACATCGTAGACGTAGCCACAGACCTGGCGAGAACCGAAACACTGTACAACATGTCGCTGCTGGCGACGTCCAAAGTAATATCGATGACACTGCTGGACTATATGAGGTAAGCAAACAAATACTCTCTATCTCCATCCACCCCGCGAGGCCTGCCCGGCTCGCGGGTTTTTTTTATTACATCGCACGGAATAGGTGGCACAGGTTTATAACCTGTGCCGTAGTGGCCTGCGAAGGCCACCGCGCGCAATTTCCCACGATGTCGGGTGGTCCCCTGGGGAAAAGATGAATACACAATTTCTACGCCGTCCTTCCTCAAGACCACCCAACATACCATCCGCCGTCGTGTATCTATCTTTTCCCCAGGGGACCACCCGACATTTTTTTCTGGGCCAATCATGGCGACCCCTGCGGTGTCGCCATGCCACCCAAACATCTGGAAAGTATTATACGCCCGGTGCAACCTGTGCCGCGGCAGCCTGGGAAGACCGTCGCGCTGCGTAAGCACTCGCTCTGCTCTCCTGAAAAGAAAATATACAATTGTCTATTTTCTCCTTGACAGAATAAAGACAAGCGTATATATTTAACTTGTGTTGTCCGACAAGTTATTTTCGCCGCGGGAAAAGGAAAGGAGCAATCACATGAAACACAGTTTATTGGCTGGTTTGATCGGGCGAGTCAGGTATCGGAAATCCGCAAGTACGCGGAGTTTGGGAAGGCTCGATTTTCAGGTTCAGAGACACAAAAGTCTATTCAGGTTCAAGACAGGAGGTATCACCATGAAAACATTATGCAGAAATCTTTCGATTATGATCGTGATGGCGTTGACCAGCGGCATTGCCGCCGGGACGACAATCCAGGACGTCATGGACTCCGGTGGCAGCATAACGATCGGTAATTTCACGTTCAGCGACTTTTCCGTACAGGGATCGTCCTCCCTGGGTTATGCCCCGGAAGCGCACCAGATTGACCTCGCCTTCCAGGAGACTGCCGACGGTGGCATGACCGTGAATTTCAACAGCCTCTGGTCCACCGGAGCCACGCCATGGTCGGTTACATCAAGTAATATCAGCTATAAAGTTACATTGGCTGAGGGTTACACCATAAGCAGCAGCGACTTGGCGATCGCGTCTTCGTTTGTTACCGGCGACGGCTATTGGGTGATGGATGAGAATCTGTACGATGGCCTGCCCGGCGATCCTGACTCCGAGGTGCTCGCCGAGCATCTGCTTCAGGAGGGCCTTGGCGATGACATCCTGGGCGACTCGGAGATATTTGGCTCCGTCAACGAGTTCTACGTGAACACCGGTATCTTCCTGCAAACGGGCTACTATGGAGGGTTGGCTTACGTGTCCCAGTTCTCCAACACATTCGGCGGCGTGCAGTGCGCACCGGAGCCGGCAACCATGTGCCTGATAGGTCTGGGCGGCCTGGGGCTGATACTGAAGCAGCGAAACAGACGACGGCGAACGTAGCGGCTCAAGGAATGGGGCGTCGCCCGTGCTCAACGAGGCGGGGGGGACGCCCTTCGCCGTCGCAATAAAAGAAAATCCGCGAGATAAACATACAAACGTATCTATTTTATGACATCAAATATAGACCGCGGTATGTATATAACAACCATTTATCGGGAAATACAACCATGATGCATTCGGCCGGGAATAAAGTTTCACTATCAGCATTTTTCAAGGAGATATCATGTCTGCGTCCAAACTGATTTTGACGGGTTTATTGGGTATTTTTCTGGTAGCGGCCCCTGCTGCTGCGGTGGTTATTCGCGGCGGGGACGGAACCGGTAACACGTCGGCCCCGGCTGCGGATCCGGGCTGGGCGAACGTGGGCCAGCGCGGTGTCGGTAGCGCCGTCTACCTGGGCAACAACTGGGTAATGACAGCCGCCCACGTCGGAGCCGGGTCGGTCAATTTCGGCGGGACGGACTATTCGGCGGTAGCGGGCAGTTCGGTTCGCCTCCACGCCCCCGGCAGCCCCGGCGAATTGGTCGATATAATCATGTTCCGGATCGAGGAAACTCCCGACGACGTGGTGGATTTGACCATCAGCAGTTCCAGGCCGTCCAATGGTTCGGATGTGGTAGCCATCGGCTGTGGGCGGAATCGCGAAGCCGATCAGACCTGGTGGAACAGTTCATGGGAGGAGCAGCAGGGTTCAGCCGCCTATCGAGGGTTCGAGTACGATGCCGGCAGGGAGAAACGATGGGGCGAGAATGACATTGACGGTACCAGTACCATTGATGTCGGCTACGGCTCAACCCGTGCCCTGAGAATGGATTTCGACCGGTACGGCGGCCAGGGCGACGACGAGATGCAGTTGGTCGACGGCGATTCCGGTGGCGGATTGTTTTACTATAACAGTTCCACCGGCAATTGGGAGTTGAGCGGGATGCTGATGGCCAGGAGCATACACAGCGGCCAACCCTATGACACAGCCGTGTACGGCAACCGCTCCTACGCCGCCGACCTGAGCTGGTACGATGACCAGATCGGAGATATCATAACCACGCCCGAACCGGCGACGCTCTTAATTCTCACAATAGCCGCCCCACTACTGCTGCGACAAAAACGACGGCGGTAAAAATCTCGCACAGGGCTTTGACCCGCAAAAAATGTAGGGTGGGTGGTTCTGCCGAAGGCAGGTTCACCCACGTGGGGAACGGGAACATACCTCCAGCGCGGCGGCCTTCCCAGGCCGCCGCGAATACGGGTCCAATGATACAGGCGGGTGGCACAAGTTTGTAACTCCCTTGGGGCAAGCTTGTACAATTTCCCACGATGTCGGGTGGCATGGTTAGCCCGCGTTTTTTGCGGGATAGCCATGAAAGATCGATTCACAATTTCTGCGACATCCTTCATGGCGACCCCTTCGGTGTCGCCATGCCACCCAATGCGTTATGTTTTTGCAAACAGAAACTGAGGCTATCTGCCATCGTGTATCTATCTTTCATGGCCATCGGCTTTGCCGCTGACCATGCCACCCGACATCGTGGGAAATCGAAAACACATGGCTTGCAAGCAAGCCATGCCACCCAAAACATTAATCTTAGCCACCCGATGCGTTTTATTACCGTACGGTCATCCGCCAGCAGCGGTGGATGCGTTTGTTGCGGAAATCGTCGGGGATGGTCTGGCGGGAAATTTCCCGGACGTCAAGGCCGGCCAGCGTATCCGGGTCGAGCTTGAACCTGCGGAAGTTCGTGGAGAAGTAGATCACGCCGCCGGCTGGCATGAGCTTTGCCGTAGTCAGGAGCAACTCGCGGTAATCGCGTTGCACGTCGAAGATGTCCTGGGCTCCTTTGCTGTTGGAAAACGTCGGCGGATCGATTACCGCGATATCATAATGTTCACCCGGCGCATGCTCGCGCAGAAATTTCATCGCGTCGGCCCGCACGAGCTTATGTTGCGGGCCTTCGTAGCCGTTGGCCAGGAGATTTCGCCCGGCCCAGTCGAGATACGTATTCGAGAGGTCTACCGTCTTCGTCGCTGCTGCCCCGCCGGCGGCTGCGTATACCGAAAACGCTCCGGTGTAGGCGAAGAGGTTCAGCATCCGCTTGCCGGGGGAGGCTTTGCGAACCATCTCGCGGGTAACCCGGTGATCCAGAAACAAGCCGGTGTCGAGGTAGTCCGAGAGATTTACCTCGAACTTCAATCCGCCCTCGTGAACCGTGCAGACGCTGGCGGTTTGGGAAAATTTGCGGTACTGCTCAGCTCCCTTCTGGCGTTGGCGTCGCTTGACGTAGATATTTTTTCGCGGAATGTCGAGCACTTCGCCGGCAGCTTTCGCCAGCAGGTCTATCCAGTCGGCCTGCTCGGCTTGCGTGCGATCATGGGGCCTTTCGTATTCGGCGATGTGCAGCCGGCCTTCGTAAATGTCCACCGCGAGGGGAATCTCCGGGATGTCGCGGTCGTAGAGGCGGTAGCAGGTAATCCCCTTGTCCGGCCAGCGACGCAGGTGCCGGGCGTTCTTCCGCAGACGATTGACGAACATGTCTACCTGGGCCGAGGCGTTTATTTTCAATCCGCCAAACGCAGCTGCCGGTTTTTCTTCGGCTTGATCGTCTTGTTCCGGCGATTGTGGAGGATGCTCCTGCAGGATGGCGGAGTTTTTCGGAGGTCGCGGGCCGTGGAACTGGTAGTACGTACACTCGATTCTGCCGTTGTACAACTTCCTGCGACGGTCGGCGGATTGGCCCAGAGTCGCCTCCAGGTCTACGCTGGTCAGCACGTAGAACGACCATGTCTTGAGCCTTCGGAAAACATCGGGCATCGACCGGTAAATTGCCGCGATCTCCGGGCCTTTTTCGAACCGGCGGCCATATGGCGGATTGCAGATTACGCAGCCGTACTCGCGGCTGGTCGTCAACTCGTCGAACGGGCTGCACTGAAAATGAATATCGCCGGCGACCCCCGCAAGCTCCGCGTGATGGCTGGAAAGGCTCAGCGCCTTCGGCTCGATGTCGGTTCCGATAATCCGCAACGGCAGGGAAGGCTTGATCAGGTCGCGGGCGTTCTGGCGCTCGTTTTGCCAGTGATGGTTCGGAATCGCGGGCCACTCTTCGGCTGCGAAAGGTCGGTTCAGCCCCGGTGCGATATTTCTGCCGATCAGCGCAGCCTCGATGGGAATCGTACCGCTGCCGCAAAACGGGTCGATCAACGGGCGGTCGGGATTCCAGAAACTCAGTTGCACCATAGCCGCGGCGAGGGTCTCTTTGAGCGGGGCAGGACCGGCTGCGGCGCGGTATCCGCGTTTGTGCAGGCCGGCACCGGACGTGTCGATGGTGAGCATGGCGACATCTTCGCGTATCGCGATTTCGACGGAGTACGTCGCGCCGGTTTCGGGCAATTCGCTTGTCCCGTGGGCGGCTAGCAAATTCTCGACGATTGCCTTCTTGACGATTTTCTGGCAGGCGGGCACGGAGGATAGCTGGCTTTTGTGGCTGCGGCCTTGGACGGGGAATTTCCCGTCGGCGGGAATCCACTGCTGCCAGGGTAATTCGCGGGTGCGGTCGAACAGCTCGCCGAAGTCGCTGGCGTCGAATGAGCCGATCACCAACAGAACCCGCTCCGCCGTCCGCAGCCACAGGTTCGCACGCACCAGGCCCTCAAGCCCAGCCCGGAAAAGAATACGCCCGGGCGAATAAACCCTCACGTCGGGGAAGCCCAATTCCAGAAGCTCCCGCTTGACGCACGCCTCAAGGCCGGCTGTCGTTGTCGCAATAAGTTGCAAATCTTCCATATCATTCGCCATTATCCACTAAATCAAACGCCATCGCGACAGGTTTTTGCTTGCCATAAGATAACTCATAAGATATACTGAAGTTAAGTTAAATGGCTTATTGCTCGTCGGCTCGGGTTTGCTCATCTCTGACAGCCGACAGAAAAGTTCATATGTGTGGAGGAGATAGTTTGACGCTCGCTTGGTCCTTTTTGGGAATTAACAGGAGTTGTCTATGTCTATGTCGTTCACGCGTTTCAGCCGTAAAGCGTTGCTTATCGCTCCGCTCGTCTGCCTGGTTCTGATTTCGCCGGCTTGGGGGATTGTTCTGCATAACGATGCCGATGCTCCCAGCGATAAGCCTAACGATGCCGTGGTCGGCCGATGGCTCATCAACGGTTCCTGCGTGGCGGTAGGGAAAGATGGCTGGAGCGTCACAAATCACATTATAACCACCCGGCACCAAGGTTATAGCATTGGGACCAGCGTATATTTCGGCGGAGTCCAGTATGTTGTTGCGGAAATCTCGAATGAACCCTTGGCAGATGGTTTAGCGGATTTGCGCGTCTGTCGCATCGAAAAAACCCTCGCCAACGGCGGTGGAGCCGCCAATTTGACGAATTTTGTCCAGTGGTACACTGCAACGGACGAATCTTCCAAGGATATTGTAATCGGCGGATTCGGCAAGGGCAGGGGCGCTACAGGCTCGAATTATTATACCTGGTCTGGCAGCGACAACCAGACCCAACGGTGGGGAACAAACAGGGTTGACAGTGCGCAAGATGACTTAGTTTACGGCTCATATACTTCTGATGTACTTATTGATGATTTTGATATAGCGTCTTCTCATGATTGTGCCATAGCCGAATGGGATTCAGGCGGCGGCTGGTTCATTAAAGACAACGGTGTCTGGAAAGTCGCGGCTTTGAGTGCTTATACCGGGTATGACGGCAGGAGTTATTGGCATCCTTCTTCCTACAAGAACAATTATGGAGTTCGCCTCAGTTCATATGATGATTTTCTCAGCGGTGCGGTTGTTCCCGAGCCGGCTACGCTGACGTTGGTGACCATTGGCGGGATTGGCGTATTGCTTCGCCGCCGCCGTCGCCGCTGAATACGAGATGTAAACGCCCACCTGACAACGATGGTCATGATAGAATTCGTAACGAGCCCCCTGGGGGGTACCCACCTCATCGGAGGTTCTCTTAAAAAAATTCCCGTGAAATTCGCGTTTGGCGGATTGGTATCATAAAGTTTCTATTGGAGTAGGGGTTTTTGAGGTCTCCGTGTGTTCCTGCAATGCCCGTTTACTGAATGGGCTGATTCGGGGTTTCCCTGCGCGGGAAATCCGTCAAGGCGGTGCGATGGTTACGGACAAAAGAGGTAATGGCGAAAAAAAACAGGTGGGCCGAACGGGCCTTGGCCTACAGATAAAGTCTGTCCTGGTATTGACTTGCGTCATCGTCGCTGTCGTCGCTGCCGGCGGGTGGTACTATTACCGGGCAGTCAGGGAGATGGTGTGGCGAAACAACTACGTCCATGCCGAGCAGTTGGGCAAGGCGTTGAGTTTCGCCGCCGAGACCGACCTCCGCGACAAGCGATGGGACTGCTTGGACGATCTGACCAGGGATATGGTCAGGTTCGAGAAAAATTCCGTGCCCTACGTTGCCATTGTCGATGCCGAGGGGCATGTGGTTTCTTCGGCTGCCCGTAGCGGGCAGACGGAGCAATGGCAGCGGCTGTTCCGGGCTGGGCCGTCGAAATTGAATCTGTCTCGCCATGACGGCCGGTACGTTTTAATCACCCGTCCGATTATCTCGCGAGACAAGGTCTGGCTGAAGGAGCGACTGGCCGGCGGGGTTCGTATGGTTCTTGATATCAGCGATACGAAGCGGGCATTGGTTCAGGCAAAGCAGAAGATTTTATACGCGGCTGTGTGGATTGCGCTTTTCGCCATTCCGCTTGGATACGTGCTTATCAACCGGGTGCTGGTGTATCCGATACGCCGGCTGGTGCATGTAACCCGTCGCCTGGCCGGTGGCGATTTACAGGCTCGCAGCGGCTTGAACCGGCGCGACGAAGTAGGCGTACTTGCCGTCGCGATGGACGACATGGCTG
>JAIORC010000015.1 GCA_021108335.1 Phycisphaerae bacterium | reverse complement strand
CCGTCATCCTGGCAACAGCCGGCTGCGGCAAGCCACTGCAACCAACCCCCGCCGGCGGTGTTTCCGACGCTTCGCTCGCGGCTGGCGAGTTGGCCGGTCCGCTCCGCACGCTGGCGGATGTACGGCTGGGCGGGCGAATGACAGGCACGAAGGGCAACCTCGTCGCCGGCGAATATATCGCCAGTCAGTTCAAAGCCGCCGGGCTGGAACCCGGAGGCGACGGCGGATATTTCCAGGCCTTTCCCGTTAAGAAAATCCGTGTGCCCGCGCCGCGTTGCTTCCTGCGGACGGGCAAAACAAAATGGCGGCTCGGCGAAGATTTTTATCCCATTGCCGCCGGGGCCAAGGGTGCATTCAACGGCCCGCTGGTTTTCGCCGGATACGGACTGGATAACAAAGTCCGCCGCTACAACGACTATGCCGGGCTGAGCGTCGCCGGCGCGGTGGTTATGATTCTCCAGGGCGAACCGCACGATGCAAAAGGGCAAAGCCGCTGGGCATTGAAAGGCCAGTGGACCCGCCTGGCCGGCCTGAAATACAAGCTCCGCCAGGCCCGGCGGGCTGGGGCAGTCGGAGTGCTGATCGTTACGCCGCCGGATATCTCGCCGGACATTGACCCGCTGTACAACGTGCTGCCGGGCAAAGGCGAGGGTTTTCTGCCGACGATGCGTATCAGCAGACAAACCGCCGACGCACTGCTGGCGGAAGGCAAATCGCGGAAAACAATCGCACGGCTTGTCAATGGCATCCACGCGAGCAAGCGGCCGCACTCGTTTCCGATGGGTCTGACGATTTCCGGGCTGGTCGAAACCCGGCCCGGTTCCGGCAGAAACGTGGTGGGCATTCTGCGGGCGGGCAAGCCGGAGCGGAACCGGCCTGTTATCGTGATCGGCGCACACTACGACCACCTGCCCGTCATGGGCTACCGCAAGGCCAGGGACAAGGGTTTCGGCGTAAGGCCGGGCGCGGACGACAACGCCAGCGGCACGGCTGTGCTTATCCAATTGGCAAAGGCGCTGGGCAAAATGCCCCGGCGGAATTGCGATTATGTCCTGATCGCCTTTTCCGGCGAAGAGATCGGATTCCTCGGATCGAAATATTACGTCAAGCATCCCGCCATGCCGCTGAAGCGCACCGCCGTGATGATCAATCTCGACCAGGTCGGCCATCTGCGGAAGCGTCGTGTATTGGTCATCGGCAGCGGCGCAGCCGAGCCGTTTTCCCGAATTCTCACCGACGCCAACAATCTTACAGCCCGGCTGAAAATCGTACGCGTGCCCATCAAAAACTGGGCATTCTGGTCAGACAACGCCCCGTTCGTTGCCATGGGAATCGAGACGCTGTTTTTCTTCACCGGCTACGACGAGTATTACCACCGCAAGACCGACACCATCGAGCACGTCAACATTCCGGGAATGGCGAAAGTCGCCCGGCTGGTATTCGACACAATCCGAGTCGCGGATCAATATTTTGCACCATAACCTACGCGGCTATTTAAAATTCTGGATACAACTTTGTTTTGCATTCCGGACAGAGGCTATGACTGAATTCAACGTTTGAATGGTCTCTTATAAAAACTTCAACCTGTTCCCAATAGCCAATGTCAGTTCGAATTTTTTTACAATTCGCGCAAATTGGCAAAATCCCCTTTAATATATGTGTAATGTCTCTTGCTGCCGCAAACACACCAATTATTTTTCCATTTTGGTTATGATATACAGTAGCGTTATATATGACATGCATTAATGAGCCGTCAATATGCTTAATAGTCAGCTCGTAATCCTTAATTAAACCTTTTGCGAAAGCAATTTTATATCCCTGCCGTGCTTTTGGGGGATCGGTAAAGTAGTCTGAGAAATCTGTTCCTATCAATTCATCACGAGAAACACCCGTTGCCTTGATAGTAGCTTCATTAAGATCAGTAATCTTCCCCTTTGGACTAATTGTTACGAAAGGATCGAGACTTGTTTCTATCAGGGCACGAAGATATTTGCTTTCTTCCGACATTAGAATCTCTCCCGCCCTTTTTTAACGGTCTCACATAACAATATGCGACACGGTTTTAACCAATTTTATGTTGCCGCGATGCTAATGTCAACACTGACAATTCAGTCTGGGCAGAGTGGTTGGCGTTATGGTGTTGTTGGCGCGGCGGGGTTTCTTTTTTGGAGCTTGAATTTTACTTTGGGTGCGGAGCCCTGGAGTTTGAGATTCATTTCCGGCGGGAAGCTGACCACCACTTCGCGTTCCAGCCAGCTTTCCACCGGCTGTTTGTCGTCGTCGCTGAGGGTGATGTATGCTCGGATGTTTTCGGGTTGCAGGTCTTTTTTCGCGCCGACAATCTGAAGCTTCGGCCTCCAGTCCGCTGGTGCCTGGCGGAGAAGTTCATACTGTGTCCAGGTGGTGTCGCCGGCTTGTGCCCATGCTGCCGGCGTGAGGATTTTGACCGTTACGGAAATTTCCTCGACGGTGGTGCGGCTTTTGATTTGCACGGTAAACGTTACGCTTGCGGGGACCGGTTCGATGGAGAATTTTTCCCCACCTATCTCGATGGTGCGGATGATGTCGGCCTTTACGAGTTCTTTTTTGCCCGGGACGTATTCGCTCAGGTCGATGCTCTGGGTTTTGAGTTTCGGCGGCAGGGCGAGGATTTTTTCATATTCCGATGCAGGCACGAGGATATCCACCTTTTGCGGTGGTGGTGGGGAAACCAGTTCCGCGCCCGTAGCGACCAGCTCCACCGGCACGTCGGAAATTTTCCGCAGCCCTTCCAGATGCATGGTGATAACTTCCGGCGTAACGTTTTTAACGGTAATGCCAAGCCCCATGAGTTTGGCTGCGCGGTTCAGCAAGTCGGCGGCGGGGACGCTTTTTGCGCCGCCTTCGCCCGGCTGATATTCGCCGGAGACATCATATGTAAGAATCGCCCCGTCGGCGATGAGCTTCCGGCGGAACTGTTCCAGCGAGGTCTGGCTGCCGGATAACTCGAATTGCAACTGATGCTCAGCGGGACTCAGGAGCATCACCTTTTGCGACTCGCCGGTTTTCAGCACCAGCGTGGCCGAGAACTTCGCGTCGTCGGTGAATTCCACGTCGGCGTAAACCCAGATCAGCAGCGTCGCCAGCAGCACCCAAAGGATGTTCTGCATTTTGCCCAGCCACCAACTCCGCGAAAACCGCTGCGGGGCCTGGTGCGGGGGAAGATGATGTCGCCGCGGCGTCATTGCTTGTCTCCCTTATTGCCGGAGGATTTGCCTTGTTTACGCTTGTGTTCCAGCAGGTCCAGTAGTATTTCGCGGACGTTTTCCTGCGACAGACCGATAAAGAGTTGCCTTTCGTAGGCCAGCGATATACGCCCGGTTTCTTCGCTGACGACGAGCACGACCGCGTCGGAATCGTGGGCCAGCCCCAAAGCCGCCCTGTGCCGGCTGCCCAGCGAGGGGTCAACTTCTTCGCTCTCGGCTATCGGGAACTGGCAACCTGCCGCGGCGATGCGATGGTCGCGGATAATTACGCCCATATCGTGCAAAGCCGACCCGGGATAAAAAATCGTATTGAGCAACTCCGCCGATATGAGCGCGTCGAGTTGAGTGCCGGTTTCGATCAACGCGCCCAGCCCCACCGACCGCTCCATCGCGAGAATCGCGCCGATCTTGTTGCGGGAGAGGAAGGCCGCGCTGCGGATCAGTTCATCGACCATGTTTTCGATTTCGGAATAGCGGCTGCGAAACAGTTTGGCCTGCCCGATGGAAATCAGCGCCCGCCGCAGTTCCGGCTGAAACGCGACCACGAAGGCGACCAACGCAAACAACAGGAAGTTGCCGTAAAGGAATTCGATGCGTTTCCATTCGTCGTTCTTGGGCAGCAGGCGAATAACGATAAACACGATAGCCAGAAGCAGCACCGCCCCCTTCATCAGCCTCGCCCCGCGCGTGCCGCGCAAGAACCGCATCGCCAGCCAGACGACAATGGCGATAAGCAGCAACTGCACGCCCACCACCAGCGGGTTATACGTTGAAACCCGTTGCAAATAAGTTGTGATGGCTTCGGTTAAGTCCTGCATCCATTCGCCTTCTAACTGATTCAATCCTTTATATGCGCACCATCCCTGAATACGCAGCTTCAGCCGTATTTACTTTTATCGTCTATATCCGTTCGAGAACTTGAAAAAGGCGTGGCCGGGTGCCGTGGCGGGAAGCGAAGCGACAGCCACGATTGTAGAGTGTAGGTTATGCAAATTCCCACGATGTCGGGTAGCATGGAAACCCCGCGTTTTTTGCGGGGTAGCCATGAAAGATCGATTCGCAATTTCTACGTCATCCCTTTCTCAAAACCACCCAACATACCATCCGCCGTCGTATATCTATCTTTCATGGCCATCGGCTTCGCTGCTGACCATGCCACCCGATATTCTTTTCTGGGCCAATCATGGCGACCCCTTCGGTGTCGCCATGCCACCCACCGCGTTTTGCTCGTATTTTGTACCCGGATTCGCGGCAGCCTGGGAAGGCCGCCGCGCGTAGGGTAAGTGCTTGCACCCACGCGGGAACTACACTCTGCGGCGGATGGCGGCGGCTATTGTCATCGCCTGGGCGATGGGGGCTGTGTCGTGGACGCGGAAGATGCTCGCCCCGGCTTCGTAAGCCCCAAGACAGGCGGCGATGGTGCCGCCGAGCCGGCTGGCCGGATCCGGCTGATTGGTCAAGTCGCCAATGAACCGCTTGCGGCTGGGGCCGACGAGAACAGGGCAACCCAGTTCGGCGAGGACTGAGACCCCCGCCAGCAAGGCGAGGTTGTGCTCCGTCGTCTTGCCGAACCCGATGCCCGGATCGACGATGCATCGCTCGCGCGGCACGCCCGCTGCCTCGGCAGCGGCGATTCGCCCGGCGAGGAAGTCGCAAACTTCGGCGACGACGTCGCGGTATTGCGGGGCGGCCTGCATGGTCGCCGGTTGGCCTAGCATGTGCATCAGGCAGATGGGCGTGCCACGCTTTGCCGCAAGCGGCAGCATGGCGGCGTCCTCCCGTCCGGCTGAGATGTCGTTGATGATTTTCGCCCCGGAATCCAGGGCGAATTCAGCGACGGCAGCCAGGGTGGTGTCGATACTCACAATTGCGCCGGCTTTGCAGACCGCCGGCAGAACTTCCCGCAGCCGCCGGATTTGCTCGTCGGCAGATATTCGCTGCGAACCCGGCCTGGTGCTTTCAGCGCCGATGTCGATGATGTCCGCGCCGTCGGCAATCATTTGGCTGGCTTGGGCGATGGCGTCGGCGGGCGACAGAAAATCCCCGCCATCGGAAAAGCTGTCCGGCGTAACGTTCAAAATGCCCATAACCACAGCCCCGCCGTGGCGAGGGGAATTCAGAATGTCTTCAAGACTCATTGGCATGTCGCAATTGTAAGGAAACCCCCACCCGGATTGTAGTAGTTTGTCCAGGGTGGCATCCGACAATTTCCCACGACGCAGGGTGGCATGGAAACCCCGCGTTTTTTGCGGGGTAGCCATGAACGATTCCGTACACAATTTCCACGTCGTTTTTCATGGTCAGTTGGATTGCATAGGCTGGTTGCGTAAGCCATCGTGTATCTATCTTTCATGGCCATCGGCTTCGCCGCTGACCATGCCACCCGATATCGTGGGAAATCGTGTGATGTTCGCGGCGAAAAACACATGGTCCCCAGGCCTGCCCCAAGGGGGGGACTATGCCACCCAAGCAAATGGAATATTGCGGTGGCACAGGTTTGTAACCTGTGCCGTGGTGGCCTGGGAAGGCCACCACGCTAGGGTTATAGTAGGCTGCGGGAGCGGGAGCACCCACCCTACAAAAAACCATGCCACCCGGCGTGTGCGGTGTGTTTTATCGGCAGACTGCTTCGACTATGGTTTGCGTGCCGGGGCGGTAGAGTTTTTTCATGCAGGCGGACATTTCGGCAAGCTTGTCCGGGGCGACCAGCAGTTCTGTCGCCGCTGCGATTACCTGCCGCGGGTTACGCGTGATTACCCCGCCGCCGCGCTGGCTGACGAATTCGGCGTTTTTCTGCTCCTGGCCGGGCACGGGACGCAAAAAGACCATCGGCGTAGCCTTGGCGATGCACTCCGCCGTCGTCATGCCGCCGGGCTTGGTAATCATCAGGTCGGCTACCTCCACCAGTTCGTGCAGGCGGTCGGTGAATCCCGTCGGCACGATTTTGCCAGCCTGGGCTTCGGGCAGTTTCGCCAGCGTGCCGAGCAGTTTTTTGTTTCTGCCGCCCAGCACCACCACGCATGCGTTCGGACAGGCGGCTACCAGTTGCCGGGCGATTTTCACGATAGGCCCGCAAGTGAATTCCGTCCCACCGCTGAGCAGGACAATCTGCCGGTTGTCCGGCAGCGACCATTCGGCGAGTATCTCCGCTCGCGGCGGCAGGGGTTTGATCCACTTGGGATGCACCGGCATGCCGCTGACGGTAACCCGCCCAGGGTCGATGTCGTATCGGCCCAGTTGCTCCGTCGCGATATCGTGCCCGACGTACCAATGCTCGACCTGCCGGCTGTACCACCAGCGATGCACTTCGATGTCGGTAATCACGACCTGCTGCCGCGCAGCCAATTGTCCGCCGGCGATTTGCCTCGCCAGGTACGGCGGGGCGAGGAAATGCGTGTGCAGGATGAGGTCCGGTTGCAGTTCGGCGACGTATCGCCCGAAGGCCTTTAAGGCCAGCCGCTCCTTCCAGAGTTTGTGGCGTTCGCTCAGCGTTCGGCCCGGCCCGGTGGGCCTGTCCGTAATAGCATAACCGAGGCCGTAAAGCCTGGGGAGTTTCGTTACCGCGATGGAATAGCCTCCGGCGTACCACGCCCGGAATAGCTTCGGGGTGAAATCCAGCACGTCTACGTAAGCAAGCTCGATATGCGGGGCGAAATTGCCGATGCCCTCGGCAAGCGCGCGGGCGGCTTGATTATGGCCGGCCCCGACAGAGGCGGTAACGATGAGAATTTTTCTCGGCGGAGTCTGGCTCCGCGGATTTTCGGATGGGTCGTTTGTATTCATTGGGATCAGTTTGGTCTGGAAGAAGAATTACCCGGTGGGTTTCTGGTGAGCCATTTGGCCGCCCGGCTTTGCCATGGGTTCGGCGGCGCGGCGATAACGATTTTGAAGTAATATTCCGGCTCTTTGAGTTGAAACCGGATGGTCGGAGCGCTGGCGGTCTGCATGGATATCCGCCCAAGTTCGTAGTAGGCCTCGACGGCGGCGTCGGGGTCGGTTCGCTCGTCGTCGGCGATAGCCTTCATCGCGTTGGCCCGGTCGTGCAGGTCGGTTTTCAATTTCGCCACCGCCAGTCGCAGGTTGCCGGCCATCTTCGTGTTCCGGTAGGCTTGGTCGGCGGCGAGGGCTTTGAGCGTATAGGCATAGCCGGGGGCGTAGGGGTTGTTGTCCAGCAGACGGGCCATCGCGACGGCACAGCGGGAGTCTTTCAGCACGTTATTCTGCTCGATCTGCCAGAGGAGATTGCGAACCTGCGATTGTGCGGCGACGTAATCGAATTTCGCCGGCAGTGGGGCCAGGGGCTCGAAGATTTCGCCGCGGGTCGATTCGTTGAACCGGCGGCCCAATGCGAGGACGACCTCGTCCAGTTTCACCGCAGCCCGTCGCAGCATCAAGTCTGCCTTGTCCGCCTGGGCTGGAATCTCCGCGGGCTTCATACCGGCGATTTTCCGCAACTCCAGCTCGCCCAGCCGCCACAGCGCCAAGGCAGCCTGGTCGCTGTCGGGATAGTCTTTGATAATCCGGTTCCACGCCCCGGCAGACGCCGCCGCCGGGAACGCGGCGGAGTAGCTTACCAGGTTATTCCGCAGGGCGTGGACATTCGGTTGCAGGCTTTGACACTGGGCAACTATCCACGCCACCGAGGCGGCACGGGGGCTTGTGGGGTAATTTTCCAGGAAGGTGTTACACCGCCGGCAGAGTTTGTCTTTGCGCTGTTCGAGATCGCTGCCGATACGTTGCGGTAACATTTGCTCAGCCAGCCCCGGAGCGTGGAGACTTTGCCACTTGTCTCGCGGGGTCGAGCAGAAGATAGCCTCGGAACCGCCGGGCAGCCGGGCCAGCAGGGCGTATTGCAGCTCGTCCGGGCCTGCCTTTGTCCAGAAAACCGCCCCCGCCGAGAAAAGCAGGATCAGCAATGCCGGCCAGACTACGCCCGGCTGGAATTTCGTCCATCGTGCCAGCAGTACCACCACGCCGGCGGCGGGTATCACCGCGAGCATGGCTATCAGGAACGGTATCGCCAGAACCCATCGCTGGATGGGCAGCAGCAGCGACGCGTCGATGCCCGCATAGGTCAGCAGGTACAGGTACACCCCCACCGGTAGCATCCCCAGCAGGATCGCGTAGAAGGGGTAGCTCCTCCGCAGGCGGGTACGCGCGGACAACAAACACCCCGCCGCCAGCGCCAACGCCAGCATCGGCGAATGCCCCACCACCGCGACCGTTACCACGAAGACCATCGACAGCAGCAGCGGATACATCACCGCCATAGCAAGCGGCACGACAATAAGCACCGCCAGCAGCAGCCCCAATACTATTATCATCCACGGATGCGTGAAAATCCCCAGCGGTTCGAGCAGAATCTGCCCAAGCGAAGAGACAAGGCTGGTGTGAAGGGACTTTGTGGTGATTGCGCACCACTGCCCCGTCCGCAAATATTGCCAGAATACATTGGCCGCCGCGAAGGCTATCAGGTTGAACGCAACGAACCCCGTCCACCGCAGCCGTCTCCTGGGCCGAAGCAGCGGCGGGGAATAACCCGCCAGGCCTTCACCATCTCGTCGTGTCGCAGTCATCGTCGCTATATTCTACACAACGCCGCGGCAATTACGATAGAACTAATGGGAACCTCAAGTGAAATCTCGCAGTTTTGCAATGGGGACGGTTTTTTAGAAGTCTCTTTCCACTTTTCCACCCGGGACACTATAATAAGCCAACGCAACAGGCTATTGATAAGGAGAGCCGGCATGAAAAAATGGATTGTGATTTTATTGTGGGTGGCGATTTGTTTCGGCCCGGTAATCGAAACACTTGCCCAGGATGCGGCGAAGGATACCCCCCGTCGCAAACGTTACACCGACGAGCTGAACGGTTTTTCCATCCGTCCGCCGGTAGGCTGGGCACGTATTTCCAAGCCCAGGACTTCTTTCTTGGCTCGTTGGATCAGGGAAGATGTCGATCCCGGGAAAAATCCCCTTGCCAAGGAAGACCCCCAAACTATAAACGCGTGCTGGAAGATGACGGTTTTCAAATCCGGGTCGCGGCGCAAACTGGCTTCTCTGGAGCAATGCGCCAAATCGCTGAAAGCCGAAATCTGCAGAAAGGAACCTTCCGCCAAAGTCGATCCGCCCCAAATCATCTCCCTGGCCGGATGCCGCACGATTGAAATTGCAGGCACCATTACCGGCGAGATCCGAAAACTCCCCGGCGGGAGAATATATGAAACAAAATGGCTTTTCCGGCAGGCATGGCTGGAGGTCAAGCCGGGGCAATTCCTGATTCTCAAACTCGAAGCCCTCGCCGGCGACAAAGGCAAAAAGAAATTCCAGGCGACTTGGAAGCAATTTGCCGAGTCGCTGCAACTATCAGATCCCGCCGAGGCACTTGCGAAACAGAAAACCACGATACAACGAAGCCAAAAGTTTCTGCTGGAAGACCTTACACCGGAAAAACTCCATGCTGCCCTTCCCGCTAAAGCCCTATGGTTCCTCATTCTGCAAAACAAACAGCCTGTGGGATGGTACTGTTTCAAGGCAGGGGCTTTCAGGCGAGAAGGACTCCCAGGATATCGAATTCGCAGTTGGTCGATGCTTCAGCCGCCAAAATCCAAGGCGCAGTTGGTCCGGCGAATCCTGTTTATCGATAAAGAAATGAAGATGGAATCCTGGCGGGTTCACGTACAGATCGGCTTTGGCCCGACCGCGGAGATGATAGTCGAAGACGGGCTTCGCCAGCGCGGCGTGATTTTCACCTCTTTTTCCAAGCATCAGGCACAACAGAAAACCTCAAGCAAACGAATGCCCAAAAATGTTAAAAATATCTATCTGCCCAAATTGGCGGGAATGCTTCTGCCTCGTCTGATCGACCGGAGCAAAAAAGCCGCTTACATATTTGCGGCATATTCCGGGGCAATCAACGACTTCAACATGCGAACGGTTAAAATTCTCGGCCCGGAGAATATCCAGCACAACGACCTGATAGTCAAAGCCACCAAAGCCACCGACCAACCGTTCGTCGGTGCCGAAACGACCACTCTCTGGTTGGATGCAGACGGCAATCCGCTATGGGCAAAATCGCCGGACGGAACGATTACCGAGGCGACCAGCCGGAAAAAAATACTGCAACAATTTCCCAAAGCGGAAATAATTATCAGAAAAATGAACCAGGCCGAAGCAAAAGCCTGTAAACACATACTTAAAGATGATTGCCGACCAATACGTTCGCGTTAATCAGAGGCCGGGTGTCATGGTGGGAGCGAAGCTTTCTGCTACAATGTTTGCTTGATCAAAAAGGTATTTTAATGTCAATGTCAGATAACAACATATACGACGTAATTATTATCGGGGCAGGCCCGGCGGGGCTGGCTGCGGGGCTTTATGCTGCCCGCGACCGCTACAGCACGCTCCTGCTGGAAAAGAATGGTCTGCCCGGCGGGCAGATTATGCTCACCGAGCATATCGAGAATTACCCCGGCTACGAGAAAATCGGCGGCTTCGAGCTTGTCGAGCATATGAAGGCCCAGGTGTTGAACTTCGGGGCGGAAATCATTGCCAATCAGGCAGTTATGAAACTTGCCCGCCGCGACGACGGCATAATAAACATCGAAACCAACTCCGGCGAGAAGTCCTACCAAGCCAGGGCGGTCATCCTCACGCCCGGCAGCGACTATCGCCAGCTCGGCCTGCCCGGCGAGAGCGCACTTCGCCAAGCCGGCAAGGTCAGCTACTGCGCAACCTGCGACGGAGCATTCTACAAGGACAAAGAAGTCCTGGCCATCGGCGGAGGCAACACCGCCGTGGAAGATACCGTCTATCTCGCGACGCGATTCACCGCCAAAACCACGCTGATCCACCGCCGCCGGGAGTTTCGCGCCCAGCAGGTGCTCGTCGAAGAACTTTACGCCAAGGCTGTCGAACACAATATTGACGTGAAACTACCGTATATTCCCGTCGAAATCGTCGGCAATGCCGATAATACCGAAATCGACCACGTGAAGATCAAGAACGTCGAGACCGACGAGATTGAGCAATTGAAGGTGGATGGGGTGTTTATTTTCGCGGGCATGGTGCCGAATACGAAATGGCTGGAGGGATTTGTCGAGATAGACGGATCCGGCTATCTCCCAGCTGCCCCGACGACGATGAAGACCGCCACGCCCGGCGCGTTCGTCGCCGGCGACTGCCGCCAGTCCGCCGCGATGCAATTGGCCACCGCGTGCAGCGACGGTATTGTCGCGGCGATGGGGCTTAAGGATTATTTCCGCGACCCAGCCTCCTGGGCAGGCGAAAAGTGAAAAACCGCCAAAGCCGACAAAGGCCGGCACCGATAGACAACTACGCTGCACGAATAGCTGAATCCGAATATTGCACGGCCCGTGTGCGGCTGTGCGTAAGTCCTTAGTTTGAAAGGAGTTTATCATGAGTAGTGTCGCATCATTAGTCCTGATGGTCGTAGGCCTGACAATCGCCCAGCCGAATCCAGAGAGCAAGTACAATCGGTCGATGGTCAGCGGAGTGGATACCGGTACTTCCATCTACTTTCTTGTTACTGATAAAAAGGCTACCTTTATCAAGCTTGACGAAAAAGCCTCCAAACTCGTATCTCTGACGGACGACAAGGGCACAGACCTGACCCAGTCCAAAACAAAAACACGACGCTGGGGCAGGCCGAAATGGCTGGGGTCGTCCTCGAAAATTTCCGATGACAAACATTCCCTGAGTTTTGCAATCAAAGGCCCGTCACGCCCAGCCAAGGGCGCTACGAAGATTCTCGTCAAAGCCAAAATGGTCGCGATAGTCGGCTCCGATGTTAAAACCGGCGAGCAGAAAGACGTTCCCGTAAAAATCGGATCGAAAATCACAGCCGGCCCGCATCCCCTCGAAATCAGCAAACTTGGCAAGGGTTGGAACAAGAAGCTGCCCTTCACCATCACCATCCACGGCACAAAATCGTTCGACGCCATAAAGAGCGTAACTTTCCTGGATGCCGCCGGCAAGGAAATCGAGAGCAAGAAGAGCGGCTCTTCGCGTACACACAAAAGCTATGGCATTACATATGCGCTCGGCAAAAAGGTGGACACGGTTACTGTCAAAATCGCCTACTTCGCCAAGGTTACGCCGGTCGAAATACCCGTGGACGTAAAGGTCGGCTTGGGGCTGTAAGCACGCGGGATATATGAAAAAAAGCGGCGGATGGCATGGCTTGCTTGCAAGCCGTGCCATCCGGTTCGCTCACGCGATAAAAACCGCTTGCAATCGCGGATTTCTGTGGTATACTGCCGCCCTTCGTGTTCCCAGAAAAACAATACGCTATGAGGTTAATAGAGCCATGAAAGTTAAAATACATCCTGATTACACAGATGTCGAGATAACCTGCGCCTGCGGCCATTCGTTCAAGACGCGTTCGACCGTCAAGGACGACACGATGCGCGTGGACATCTGCTCGAGCTGTCACCCGTTCTATACCGGCAAGCAGAAGTTCGTGGACACCGCCGGGCGGGTCGAAAAGTTCACCAAGAAATTCGGCGGCGAGTACTTCAAAAAGAACAAGTAGCTATTCAGCATTTTTTAACGCCGGCGCACCCGTTCCACGGAAGCGCCGGCGTTTTTGTATGCTGCCCGGTGGCACAGGTTTGTAACCTGTGGCGAGAACTTGCCGACTATTACCCAGGAATATCATGAGCAAACACCCGGAAAGCCTGATCGCCAAACTCGAAGAACTCGATCACCGCTTCGCCGAGGTTACCGAGCAGATGAACGACCCCGCCGTCGCCTCCAACGGCCATAAAATCGTCGCGCTGGCCAAGGAGCATTCTCAACTGGCCAAGATCGTCAATCCCTACCGGGAATACCGCAAAATCGCCGACGACCGCGACGAAGCCCAGGGCATTCTCGACGACCCCGACGCTGACGCCGACCTCAAAGAGCTGGCCTCAGCGGAAATCGACGACCTCCGCCACCAGACCGAGGACGCCATGGACGCCGTCAAGGGTCTGCTGGTGATGAGCGACGACCTGGAAATCGGCTCGATTATCCTGGAAATTCGCGCGGGCACGGGCGGGGACGAAGCCGCCCTGTTCTGCGGCGACCTGCTGAACATGTATCGCTATTACATCGAGCAGCACAAGTGGAAGATGGAGGTTCTCTCAGCCAACCCCACGGAGATGGGCGGCTTCAAGGAAGTCGTGATCAACGTCAAGGGCGAGGGCGTCTGGGCCAGGCTCGGCTACGAGGGCGGCGGGCATCGCGTCCAGCGCGTGCCCAAGACCGAAAGTCAAGGCCGTATCCACACCTCCGCCGCGACGGTAGCCGTTCTGGCGGAACCGGAAACCATCGACATCGACATCGACTGGGACAAAGACGTCGTCGAACACACCATGCGTGCCGGCGGCCCCGGCGGGCAGAACGTCAACAAGGTCGAGTCGGCGATAAAGCTCGAGCATCTCGAAACGGGCATTACCGTTTCGATGCGAGACGAGAAGTCGCAGCACAAGAACCGCGCCAAGGGCCGGCAGATCATGGCTGCCCGCCTGCACGATTATTACCGCACCAGACAGATGAACGCCGAAGCCTCCGCACGCAAAGAGATGATCGGCTCCGGCGACCGCTCGCAGCGCATTCGGACATACAACTTCCCGCAGAATCGCTGCACCGACCACCGCCTCAAAGGCGAAGGCCAGGAAGGCGCAAACTTCAACCTCGACAGAATCATGGGCGGTGAACTCAACGGCCTGATCAACGCACTCGTAGCCAACGACAAAGCCCAACGACTGGCGAATCTGTAACAACAACAGGCTTGAGACTTGAGGCCGGAGGCTGTAGGGTTGTAGGCGACGGGTCGCTATGAAGTAGCCGGGGCAACGACTTGAGGCTTTAGGCATTGCCCCTTTTTTCCTTACGCAGATGTGGTATATAATATACGCAGATGTCGGGACAGAAAAACGAAAGGAGCGGATCATGAAACAAATCATTATTACCTGTCTGTTGTGTGTATTGACTGCCGGATTGTTTGCCGCGGAGCCGGCAAATACAACAAAAGCCCCGGACGGCAAAAACCCTGTGAACGCGAAATTCAAATCCCGCAAAATCCGGCTTGGTCGAGTTGAGTACACATCGCAGATCAAGTTGACCGAGAAAAAATATCGCCGCGAAATGGAGAAATTGCAAAAGCAACAAGCCGAAGCTCTCAAGGCCACACGCGAAAAATTCGTAAAGCTGTTAGAGGCGGAAAAACGTGCGGTAATGAAGGCTGGCGACTTGCCGGAAGCCATCAAAATCGACAACGCAATCAATGTACTGAAAAATCCGATTGTTGTGTCCACCGCCGGTGAACCGGAAGCTGCGGGGAAGAAAAATCAAAATGCCGACGGCAAACCTAATGCCGCGACGATAAAAAAACTCGATGGTTATGCCCGGGTACTGGCCGACTGCATAGTCCAGGCCAACGACCTGAAACAAAAACATTCTGCCGATGGTGGCGGGGCAGAGTGGAAGTTGACAACGAAAAATCTATTGTTGGGCGAATACAACCGGATGTTCGCCACATTGCGAAAAATCCACGCCAAGACGAAAAAAAGTAAAACCCTCCAACAAAAATACGCCCCGACGCTGAAGACTTTTGCCAACCAATTATACAAACACGGCAAAAGTTTTTTAGGTCTCTATTGGATGACACCCAGCGACGACCCGGAAAAAATCCAGGCCGACATCCGCAAGTTGCGGAAAAAAATCTCGGAAGTCGCCACCGGCAAAGGCGGTGCAGGAAAAATCAAAATGAAATGCAAGTTGCCTCGGTAACAGGCTGGAGACTTGAAGCCGGAGGCAAAACTGCCGGAAGGCCAGCGGTGAGAATCGAACTCACAACCCCAGCTTTACAAAAGCTGTGCTCTACCGTTGAGCTACGCTGGCGGAAACTGCTTATTTACAAAGGTAACCACGCCGGCCAAGTTTATCGAGAGACGTCGCCGCCGTCAAGAGCGGCCTTCTTTATGCGAGGAAATCGACGATTCGGCTGGCTGACGGCTAATGATTTTCGGGATAATTGGTCGATAACTTTCAGGGACGAAAGGATTTACCATGAAAGATGCGGCCAGGATTCATAGGCATATTGTGATGTGGGAACTCGCCCTTGTGGCGATGTGGTTGGTCGTCGCTGTACTGACGATTATGGCCCGGTAATGGCGGATGGCCCCTTGGGGGCCGTGTAGTTTCCATCTACCAATCTTCACAAACCATCCCGTTCCCCGTCTCCGCCCACCGCGTGGGCGGGAGCACTCATCCTACAATTTCCCGTCCCAATGTTTTTCCCGTTTCTGTTTTGCCCAGTTCCCGGCTTGCCCCTGGGGGGAGCCGTTTTACCGGTTCCTGGTTTCTGTTTTTCCTGTTGTTCCTGGTTCCCGTTTTTCAAACGCCGCGGGCAATTTGTCGCAGTGCGTCGGTGGCTGTGCGGATTTCTTCCAATGTGGTGAACGCTCCGAAGCTCAGGCGGCATGTGCCGACCGGATGCGTGCCGATGGTTTTGTGGGCCAGGGGGGCGCAGTGTATTCCCGGGCGGCTTAGTATGCCGAACTGTTGTTCCAGCCGCTCGGCCAATTCGTGCGGGGTCAGGCCGTGGACGTTTACGCTGAATACGCCCGTGCGGTGTCGCAAATCTCTCGGCCCGTAGACGGTCAAATTCTCCACTCCGTCAGTCCCGGCGAGGAACGCCTCGCAGAGTTTCATATCGTGTTGCCGCAGCGACTCCACGCCGCGTTCCGCCAGCCATGCCAGCCCTTCGTTCAGGCCGGCCAGGCCGATCGCGTTGTGCGAGCCGATTTCGTATTTGTCGGGCATGGTGGTCGGCTGGGTAGGCACTTCGGAGATGGTGCCCGTGCCGCCTTCCTTCATCGTGGGGCAGAAGCTTTCGGCTCCGGGTTTGACGTACAGTACGCCCGTGCCCAGCGGCCCGAGCAACCCCTTGTGGCCGGGGAAGGCTACGAAATCGGCTCCGAGCGACTGCACGTCTATCGGCACATGGCCGACGGATTGGGCGGCGTCGATGAGGCAGGGCACACCCGCCTGGCGGGCGACAGCGGCGACCTGATCTATCGGCTGCAGTGTGCCGGTAACGTTGGAAACGTGCACGCAGGCGATGAGTTTCGTCTCCGGGCGGACGGCTTGGCGGATCGCTTCCGGGTCTACCAAGCCGGTCTGGGAATCGCAGGCGATGAACTCCGGCTGGAGGCCGGTCTGTTCGGCAAGGGCGTTGAGCGGACGGAGCACGGAATTGTGCTCCATCGCCGTGGCGATAGCGTGGCTGCGCGGCCCGGCGGTGTTCAGCAGGCCTCGGATGGCGGTGTTCAGCCCCTCGCTGCAATTCATCGCGAAGACGATTCGTTCGGGCGATTCGGCGTTTATCAGTTCGGCGACGCGTTGGCGGCAGAGAGCGAGAATTTCCTCGCAGGCCTTGGCTTCGCGGTACGCGCCGCGGCCGGCTGAGGCTCCGCAGTCGTTGGCGAAGGCGACCATAGCCTCGGTTACCGCCGGCGGCTTGGGAAAGCTCGTAGCCGAATTGTCCATGTAAATCCGTTGCATAAGGCACCATAGTAGAGATTTTCGCCGACGATTCAACTATTCGGTAGGCGGCTGGGATTTGTAACCTGTGTCGCGGTGGCCTGGAAAGGCCACCGTGCGATGTGCCGAAGCTAAACGCCGAAGTGCATATCGAGTAGTCGGCCCTCGGAATCTTCGATGGTCTCGGCCTCGAAGAAAACCGCGAACCGCTGCGTCAATTCTCTACCGAGCGAAGACAAACGGCGCGAATGGTGCCACAGCATAACTGCAATGCACATGGCGGAAAACCCCAGCAAGTAAGCGCCAGCCGCTAAGCCACTCATGGATCCGGCGATGGCCACGGCGATAACCGTCAGCACGCCTCCGCAGACGATCCCAGCGAAAATATGCCCAGCCCAGAAGCCCCACGTCCCGTACGGTTGAAGGCGTATGATTGTTGCTCCCTCCAACGTTGCCCATCGGCCGCGGACCAGGGGGTTTTCGGCTCCCCCATCCCGCGTCTCGGCGACGTCGAACCCATCCGGCTTGACGGTGCCCTGAAGTGGCTTCTGGCAATATCGCCCGAAGCCGAGAGAAGTTACGTCGACGAACAACCGCCAACGCGGTTTTCCGACGCGATCTTCCAGACGCCTCTGGCATTCGCTGATTGGGAGTTGCGTTCTGAGATAGACCGGTTCCACTTGACAGCTCCTTGCACAGCTAACTTCATGGCGACCCCTGTGGTGTCGCCATGCCACCCAAACATCCATTCGCCATTGTGTATCTATCTTTCGTGGCTGTCGCTTCGCTCCCGCCACGGCACCCGGCGCGTTTTTTTAGTCATTAGACATTAGGCATTAAGTGTCGGCCATCAGGCGTCGGGGTTTTTCAAGACTTCGACGAGGATGTCCATGCCCCTGGCTAGCAGGTCGTTTTCGATGGTCAGCGGCGGGACCAGGCGGAGTACGTTGTTTTTGGCGACGCATACGATCAGGCCGCGATCGAGACATTTCATCATCACGTCTTTTGCGGACGTTGCCTTATCGAGAACGAGGCCTACCATCATTCCGACTCCGCGCACGTCGGCTATGCAGGGGATATCCTCCGCAGCCAGCCGGGCCAGGATGCCCACGCCATTCGCCTCGGCCCGGACGCAAAGTCCCTCGGCTTCGATGAGTTCCATCGTGGCTACGCCGGCAGCGGCGCACAGCGGGTTGCCGCCCATCGTGCAGCCGTGCGTGCCTGGGCCTAGCACGTTGGCGTATTTCTCCGAAGCGACGCAGACGCCCACGGGCAGCCCGCCGCCGACGGCTTTGGCGAGAGTCATCACGTCCGGCTCAATGCCGAAATGCTGATACGCAAACCACTTGCCGGTCCGGGCCGGGGCGGTCCACACCTCGTCGCAAACCAGCAAAATGTTTTTCTCGTCGCACAATGCCCGCAATGCCTGCATAAACTCGACGGTCGGAAAGTTCATGCCGCCCTCTGCCTGGATCGGCTCGACGAAAATGCCCGCCGTCTCGGCATCCACAGCCTTTCGGACGGCTTCGATGTCTCCGTAGTCAACCTTCACGTTGCCCGGCAGCATCGGCTCAAAGCCTTTCTGGAACGATTCGGGCGTCAGGCTAAGCCCGCCCATCGTTCGCCCGTGGAAGCAATTGTTGAATGAGATAATTTTGTACTTGCCCGGCCCGGCGGCGAGTCGGACGAGTTTTATGGCGGCTTCGTTGGCTTCGGCGCCGGAGTGGCAGTAGAAGACTTTGCCGCCGAAGGCTTTGCGGGTAATCGCCTCAGCCAGCTTGACTTGCGGCTCGCTGGTGAAGAGGTTGCCGTGGCTGAGCAGTCGGTCGGCCTGGGCTTTGACGGCTTCGACGATTTTCGGGTGGCAGTGCCCGGCGACGCCACAGGCACCAAAGCCGGGGAAGAAGTCGATGTACTCCTTCCCGTCGGCGTCCCATATTTTCGCGCCCTCGCCGCGCACCATCGCATACGGCAGGCGGCCATAGTTTTCTATCAACACTTCGCCGCTCGCACGGCAAATTTCTTCGTTACCAGCCATTTCGTTCTCCATTGTAGGTGGCACAGGTTTGTAACCTGTGCCGTAGACGGTTGCTACATAGGGCGTTTTACGAATCTGACCGGGGGAAGTCAAGGCAAGACGTACAAAGCGGTTCCGAAGTTCGGCGTGAACGCGGTGGCCTGGGAAGGCCACCGCGCAGAATATGCACACATCGCGGCTGTTACTCCGCGGATGGCGTTTCCGGCGGGGACAGCACAGACTACAGTTACTCTTGTAACAATCGCTTTCCGTCGACGGTTACAATTATATCGGGAGTGTGAGTTACGGATATTTTTACGGTCTGCTGTTTCTGCGACCCTTGATATATGTCGAATATTATGAATTGGTCGTCGGGTGAAATTTTTTTGACTCCATAGATGGAAACAGGCATCAGTACCCGCCCCTTAACCCATCCAGGTGCCCCTGCATGGACGCGACAACCTTCGGGTACGCGTCTGAGTTGGATGTCCACATCGCGTGGTAAGCACCCGTTGTTTACCGGAACCATCTTTATAGACAGATAATCTGTGTGCACATTGTACGAATATTGCGGAGGGTACGACGATTCAGAAGGTTGAAAGGTTGGATAGACTCCAACAGGGCACCACGGCGGAGTGTCGCAACCGCTTATGGCTAATACTAAGAACAGAATGAAGGAATATTTCGTTATTAATTTCATAGTTTGTCTCCTGTAATTTCCGTCATGCAGCAAGCTGCATAATCTATGGACTCATCCCAATCAACAGTAGGCCGGGTCTTGACCCGGCAATTGCATGGCACATGCAATAAAGTTCGTCCAATTCGGATTGGCTTCGCCGAAAAACACGTTTTTCCATAGACGTGTTATCGGAGGGCATTTCCAAGTAAGAAGGCTATCGCCTTCTTATCGCCGGGTCAAGACCCGGCCTACCAGAAACGGGTAAAAACAAGCGAAGACAGGAACGGGGAATCGAGTACTGGGAAAACGTGGGTGCAAGCACCCACCCTACACCCGGCATTGGTCATTAGACATTTATGCCTCAGGCCTTATCTCTTTTGCGGCTGGACAGTAGTATCAGGTCGCGGAGGTGTTCTGGGCGGGGGGCGTCCAGCCATTGTTCGATGAAGCCCGGTTCCTGGACGATGTTGGCGATGGCCATCAGTGCCCGCAGGTGATAGTTCCGCTCATCCGATGAGCCGATGAGGATGAAGGCGGTTTTGACGTATGGCTGCTCAGGGTCGAAAATAATTCCCTCGCGGCAGCGTACCAGCAGCAGGTCAAAGAGGTGATGGCCTTCGATGATAATGTGCGGAATTGCCAGGCCCGGCTGAATTACCGTGCTGGAGGCGGCTTCGCGGGCGCGGAATTTTTCCTGTAGCGTTTCGGCGGATATGTTCAGACGCCCGGCTAGCAGTTCCGCGGCGGCGGCGAACATCTTTTCGGCGGAGGTTGGGCCGAGCATGTCCAATATTTCGCAATCCTTTACGATATGGTCGAATCGGTCATGCGTGATTTCGTCCCGCTCCACGGCGATGTGTTTGAGTTCTTCTTCCAGGCCGGTGCGATAGATGTCTCTGGAGACGGCTTTTTTGACCATGTAGAGCAGTGCGCTTTCGCGGGTGATTTTCGGCCTGACGTAGACGAAGTACCACAGCAGGCTCGCCAGTACGAATCCGCCGGTGGTAATCAGCGGCACGAGGCCGAGCATGGCGATCAATTCGACGATCAGAACCGCGTAGACGCCAATGCCGGCTAATTGTATCCACGGGAACAGCGGGCTGCGGAATTTCGGACGGTAGTTCTGGATTTTGCTGCCGCGCATAATCAGCACGGAAACGTTGACCAGCAGGAACAGGATCAGCATCATCGTGCTGGCGACTTTTACCAGGTCGGCGATGCTCAGCAGCAGGATCATCGAGATCATGAATATGCTGGTGCAGAGAACGCTGACGTACGGCGTGCCGAATTTGCGGGAGACTATCTGGAAAGGTCTGGGCAGCAGCCCATCGCGGCTCATTGCCAGCGGGCTTCGCGAGGCTGCCAGTATGCCGCCGTTGCCCGTCGTGATGAAGGCCAGTATCGCCGCGACGGATAGCAGGACAAGCCCGCCCTTGCCCATGAAGGCCCCGGCTGCGCTGGATAGCGGCGTAAGGTTTACGAAGTCGCCGCCGGCGATTTCGCCGCCTGGCAGCACGCCCACCATTACGAAAACGGCTGCGATGTACAGGGCCGAGACTATGATAAACGCCAGGAACATCGCTGCCGGCAGGTTTCGGCCCGGATTGCGGACTTCCTCGGCGACGCTGGCAGCCTTGGTCAGCCCGCCGAACGATACGAACACCAAGCCCGCCGTGGCGAAGACGCTCCAGAAACCCTTGCCCAGAAAATTGTCGAAATTCGGATGTTGTTGAACATTGGGAACGCCCACGAACACAAAAATCACCAGCACCGCCAGCAGGCTGACCACCATCACGATTTGTGCCCGCCCGGTCATTTTGACGCTCAGGCAGTTCAGCGCGGCAAAAATCACGCAGCAGCAGACGGCGACGCCTTTAATCAGCCATATCCATTGTGCCGGGGTCAGGTTGGCGTCGGCCCATATCAGCCGGGCGAACGCCCCTATTCCGACCATGGCGAATGCGCTCTTCATCGCCAGGCTCAACCAGTTTGCCAGACCCGCCAGAATGCCGGGCAAAGCTCCCATGCTTCTCTCAATGAAAAAATACGTGCCGCCGCTTTTGGGCATAGCCGTGGCTAGTTCGCACTGGCTGAGCATGGCTGGGATCATCATCAACGCCGCCAGGGCATAGGCCAGCACAACCGCAGGCCCGGACGACAAAAACGCCTGGCCCGGCAATATGAACAGACCGCTGCTGATCATCGCGCCCGCGGCGATACAAAAAACATCCCAGAAGCCAAGGCTCCGCGACAATTTCACGACAAATCCTTTCAAGGGGGAGCAAACGCCCCTGTGTTGTGCGGCGACAAAGCAGCCATTCCGTAGAGCAGCTATTCAGCCGGCAAGTCAACCGACCAGCTCAATACCATTGTATCGTCAAACGCCTTGTTGCGGCAGGGGAAAAATCTCCTATTGACAAGTGGGCGGCTGGTGGCACAGGTTTGCAACCTGTGCCGTGGTGGCCTGGGAAGGCCACCACGCGAAATTTACCACGATGTTGGGTGGCATGGTCCCCTGGGGACCATGTGTTTTTCTGTCTCCCACGATATCGTGGGAATTTGCACAGGTTACAAACCTGTGCCACCTAGCGTGAAATCTCCTATTGACGTGGGGGGCGGTTTGTCGTAAATTCTATGGCCTACGATAATTGTACCGCCGATATCGTCGGTGGGTTCGTCGCTGGGGACGGCCGCGTTGGTCCGTCTGGTCGCGGCGGATAGCAAAAAGGGAGTACCCCAATGTCTGAAGAAACCCCGAATCCCAAAGCGGATGAAGTCCAGGACGCCCCGGTTGAAGAAACCCAGGCCGAAGAAACCCAGGATGACCAGCAGGAAGACAATCTGCCCAAGAACACCGTCGCCGTCGAAGATGCCGGCACATTGAAGAAGAAGGTTATCGTTACCGTGCATCGCGCCCGGATAGACGGCAAACTGGACGAAATGTTCGGCGAATTGAATACCAGTGCCCAGGTTCCCGGTTTCCGCGTCGGCAGGGCGCCGCGCCGGCTTATCGAAAAACGCTTCGGCAAGGAAGTCGGCGAAGACGTCCGCAACGCTCTCATCGGCGAGTCGATCGGCTCTGCCGTCGAAGACGCCGACCTCAAAACCATGGGCGAGCCGGATATCAAACTCGACGACATCGAACTGCCCGACACCGGAGACATGGAATTCAGCTTCGAAGTGGAAATCGAGCCGGAATTCGCACTGCCCGAAACCAAAGGCATTACCGTCAACAAGGAAATCTTCGACGTCGATAACGAAAAAATCGACGAATACATCAGCAATATCCGCGAGGGCATGGCCCGATACGAAAAGACCGAAGACGCCGCTGCCGACGGCGACGGCATTCTCGCTGCTGCCAAAATCACTGGTGACGGCGTGGAGCACGAAAACCCCCGCGTGCCGCTGCGTGTAGCGCCCGGCCTGGTCGAGGGACTGCCCATTGTCGATCTCGGCAAGGAGCTTCTCGGCAAGAAAGTCGGCGACGTCGCTACGCTGAAAACCACCGCTGCCGAGACGCACCCCAACGAAGACTGGCGGGAGAAGGAATTGACCGTCGAGTTGACCATTCACGAGGTTTCCCGGCGGATTATCCCGGAACTCAACGAAGAGTTCGCCATCTCGGCTGGGTTTGATTCCGTGGATGGATATCGCCAGTTCGTCGCGGATCGGCTTAAAGAGCGTGTCGAGATGGAAATCCAAAACTCTCTGCGTGGTCAGATTTGCGAATATCTCATCGAAAAGACCGACATCGGGCTGCCCGAAGGCGTCATCGCCCGCCAGACCCAGCGTACGCTGCAGCGGCAGATGCTCGATTTGATGCAGAAGGGCGTGTCCCGCGAGCGGATACAGGAAAATCAGACCCAACTGCAAGCTGCCGCCGAAGAGACAGCCACCAAAGACCTCAAGCTGTCGTTCATTCTGGGCAAATTTGCCGACGAAGCGGATATTTCCGTCGGCGAAGACGAAATCAACGCCCGTATCGCCCAGATGGCTGCCCAGTATCGCCGCCGTCCCGAACGGCTCCGCCAGGAGCTGGCTGCCGAAGGGGCACTGGAGCAGGTCGGCGAGTCGATCCGTGAAGAAAAAGCTATCGACATTTTGCTGAAAGACGCCAAGATAGTCGAAGTATCGCCGGAAGAAAAACCCAAGGCCACCGCAAAGAAGGCTGCAAAAAAGAAAACCGCCCCAAAGAAAGCGGCTGAGAAATCCGACGATAAAGATACGGATAAGCCAAAGGCCACGGCAAAGAAGAAGACAGCCAAGAAAACCGCCAAAAAGGCTGAGAAGAAGACTGGCAAAGAAGAATAGTCTGTAGGGTGGGTGCTTGCACCCACGCGAATTACATATATCGCGTTGTTGGGTGGCATGGCGACATCGAAGAGGTCGCCATGAGGTAACGCAGGGCAAGCTCCCGCCCACGCGGCAGCAGTTATAACATGGAGATATGGAAGATGAATCATATGTCGGACTCGCAGATATCTTTGGCGGCTAGTCAGAACTACGCCCAGCGTCGCGAAATGACGCTGGAGGAGCGGCTGGCCGAGGAGCGAATCCTTTTCTTGTGGGGCGAGATCGGCCCGAACACCGCCGGTTCGCTGATTATGCGGCTCCTGGAGCTACAGTCCAAGAGCCCAGGCCGGGAGATTCACCTCTACATTAACTCGCCCGGCGGCTCGGTGGACGATACGCTGGCGATTTACGACACGATGCAGTTCCTCGCGTGCGAGGTGGCGACTTATTGCGTCGGGCAGGCTGCAAGCGGTGCGGCGATTATTCTCGCTGCCGGCACGAAGGGCAAACGCTACGCCCTGCCTCACAGCAAGATAATGATCCATCAGCCGTGGGGCGGCGTAACCGGGCAGGCGTCGGATATCAAAATCCAGGCGGAGGAAATCCTCAAAGCCAAGAAGCTGCTCAATAAAGTACTGGCCGAGCACACCGGCCGAACGCCCGAGCAGATTGCCGAGGAAACCGAACGCGACCGATACATGACCCCAACCGAGGCGAAGGAATACGGCGTCGTGGACGAAATCGTCCAGAAAACAAAAAAGAAAAAGAAGGCCGATACAGGCAAGTAAAGGATTAAATCGATCATGGCAAGTCATCTTGTACCTTACGTTATCGAGCAAACCGGCCGCGGCGAGCGGCAGTACGACATCTACAGCCGTCTCCTGCGAGATCGCATCGTCTTCGTCGGCGGTGGGATTGACGACACGCTGGCCAATCTCGTGGTCGCCCAGTTACTGTTCCTCTCCAACGAAGACCCCGAAGCCGATATCCACATCTACGTCAACTCGCCCGGCGGCAGCGTTTCGGCGGGCCTGGCGATTTACGATACGATGCAATTCATCCGCTGCAACGTGGCGACGTATTGCGTGGGCATAGCTGCCAGCATGGGGGCGGTGCTCCTCAGCGGCGGCACGAAGGGTAAGCGATATATCCTGGCTAACAGCCGCGTGCTGATCCATCAGCCGTTGATTTCCGGCGTAATGACCGGCCCAGCGACGCAACTGGATATCGAGGCCCAGGAAATTCTGCGGCTGCGGCAACGCCTGTATCAAATCCTCGCGGACAACACCGGCAAGGACATCGAAACGGTCGAGCGGGATTGCGACCGCGACAAATGGCTCGACGCCGACGAGGCCATCGAGTACGGCTGCGTGGATCAGATACTCGAACACATGCCCGAACCAGACAAAAAAGACGAAAAATAGTGGGTGCCGGGCGGGGCATTCACCCTACAATAGTGGGTGCCGTGGCGGGAAGCGCAGCGACAGCCACGATGTTACGAAGGCAGACTTTTTTCAGAGACACCCGGCAAAATTCGAATATCGAAAGGGCCTTGGCATGATGCGGTCTGTTTTATTGATGACGATAGTCGCGTTGCTTTTTTGCGTCGGCTGTGAGGAATTGTCGAACGAGCGGGAGCTGGAGTTGGAAAAACAGCGGGATGTCGCTCGCAAACAGGTCAAAGAGCTTACCGGCGAAGTCGAAAACCTCTCTGCCCGTCTTGCCACCCAGGACGAACACGTTAAAACCCTCCAGGCACTCGGCGGCGAAAAACGCATGGCTACCCTGTTCACCGTCGACAAAATCGAACTGGGCCGATACACCGGCGGAATCGACACCGACAAAAAACCCGGCGACGACGCCATCAAAATATTCCTGCTGCCCGAAGACGCCGACGGCAGCACCCTCAAAGCCGCCGGCAGCGTTAAAATCCAACTCTTCGACCTCGCCCAACCCGAAGGTAAAGGGAAGGGGAAAGGCGAAGGCAAAAACAAACTTTTCGCCGAATACACCTATCCCGTGAAGGATATCGCCAAGCACTGGCACGGTGGAATGTTGACTTACCACTACAGTTTCTTATGCGGCTGGGAAAAACCGCCCGCTCATGCCGACATCACCGTGCGAGTGGAATTCACTGATTACCTCACCGGCAAAACCTTCACCGCCCAGAAACTCTGCAAAATCAAACTGCCGCCGAAGTGATTTTCTGATTTCGGTTTGGGTGGCACGGCATGCTTGCAAGCCGTGTAGTTTCCGCGTGGGTGCAAGCACCCACCCTACAGCCCAATACCCAATGTTGGGTGCCATGCTTCTGCTTGCAGAAGCATGCGGTAAGAAAACGCGTTGGGTGGCATGCCGTGTTCGTGTTTGGATAAAAGAAAAGGCGGCGGGAAGGGCCAGGCACCCTCCGGCACACGGACAAACATCGCTTATGGCTGCTTCCGTCAGGATCTGACCAATTTCACGGTTCGCCCATTGCAGAGGACCCAGCCCCTCCCACCGCCTGATAAAAGTTTCGCTGATACCAAACGCTGAACATACAGTTTACGATAATTCCCCCCGCCAGACAAGCTTTTCTGTACGCTTTGGCGATACGGCACCGGAGTGTTCTCCCGCGATGTTGGGTGGCATGGCGACACCGAAGGGGTCGCCATGAGTGGCCCAGAAAAAAATATCGGGTGGTCCCCTGGGGAAAAGATAGATACACAACGGCGGATGGTATGTTGGGTGGTTTTGAGAAAGAGGTGGCGCAGAAATTGTAAATCGATCTTTTCCCCAGGGGACCACCCGACATCGTGGGAAATTGCCGGGATTGGCGCTCAGGCTACGTGGGCGACGATTTCTTTTTTCAGCCGGCTTCCGAGTTTGTCGCTGACGACCTCGAGTTCGTAGTGTGCCTGCAAATTAAGCCAGAACTGTGCCGACATTTTAAAATACAGTCCGAGACGCAGGGCTGTGTCCGCGGAGATTCCCGCTTTGCCTTTGACGATCTGGTTGATACGCGTGGGCTGAACGCCGATATCCTTGGCCAGGCGATACTGACTGATCTCCATCGGTTTGAGAAATTCCTCCAGCAGAACCTCGCCTGGATGCATGGGTTTTATTCGCATAGCCACGACATTCACCTTTGTCTTTCTAGGATTTTGGCGGCATGGGCGTTTCCGCCTCATCAGAGAGAAGCTGCTGAACAGGCTTCTCTTGTACAAGGCGCATTATTTCCTGCCGAGAGTCAGCACTTGGCTGAATGGGTACGGCTACCTGCTTGACCACGAGGGTTTCGTTCTTCATGCGACAGACAAAAACCCGGCCATTGGAGAGCCTGTACTCTTTCCCATCAATTCGGATGACATCGGGTGTGGCCGATGTGAAGCCAACAGAGAACTCCTTGCCGTCGAGTCGCAAACACGCACTATTCGATACGGTGTCTCCCTTGACGCTACTTCGTCCGCCACGGACCGGCCCCTCGGGTGTAACACGAGTCTCGCGCAGAAAGAGAACATAGGGAATCTCATTTCCTTTCCATGTAAAGCAGTAGGCAGAACAGTTGTTGCTGATGCGGTGCCAGCTACTCCCAGCCGGGGTTGCGGACGAGGACCGTTCGCAGGACGACATGCATGCCGCCACGGAAAGCAAAATTGCCACAAGTACTGGTCTCATAGTTAACTCCTTCACGACGGGTTTCGTCTCCGCCCAAGCCGGATATACAGGATTGTATATCGCACGCCGCGACCACGTCAACATTTCCCTTGAGTGGTGTCAATGATATGGATATTCGACATCGTGGCTGTCGCTTCGCTCCCGCCACGGCGCCCGACATTTTCGGGAGATTTTACACTGGATGCCATGCTTCTGCGAGCAGAAGCATGCGGAATCGCAGCGATTCATGGCGACCCCTTCGGTGTCGCCATGCCACCCAAATATCTGCGCTGGGGGACACGGGATCTTGGAGACCGGTATGTTTTTCGTCCCGCGTGGATACAAGCACCCACTCTACAATCGCGGGTGGCAGGGTCCCTCGGGTGTTGTATGTTTTTCCCGGTTCCCTGTTCCTGGTTCCCTGTTTTTCCCGTTTTTAATATGCCCGGAAGATTGTTGCGCCGGGGTAGTAGAATTCGAGGATTTCTTCGGCCTTTATGCCGCGAAGAGCTTTTTCTTCGGTACCCCATTGGCTTAGGCCCACGCCGTGGCCGAAGCCTTTGCCGTCGTAGAATTCGATCTCGCTGCCGATGTCGCGGATTTTGCAGTTCATGGAGCGGAGCCGTTTGGCTGCGGGAATTTTCGACCGCAGCAGACACAGCCTTACGTCGTCGGCACGGATGGGAACAGCCTTGCCGGAGCGGTTTACCGCCTCCAGCCAGATGTGCCTGCCGTAAGCGGTGCTTTTCTTGACCCGCAACGTCTTGAGGTTGCCCAGCTTGCGGATTTTGGGATAGGTCTTCGCCAGCGCCTCGTAGATGTTCCGCTTCCAGATTTTCACCGGCGGCCAAACGTAATATGGGCAGCCACGCCCGTCGCCGTCGAACTGTCCGCCGGCGAGGGGTTGGATTTTCTCGGACGGCTTGAGCGTACGGAGCACATGTGCGCCGTTGACGTATCCGCCGTTGCAGGCGGAGAACTGCGTCAGGAAGATTTGCTCGTTGCCGCGTTCGCCGTGGGCCAGCACCCATGCGTGGGTCGAGCGGACGGCTGCCCAGCTTTTGTCGGTTTCGGCCCGCATGCCGCCGTAAACCTGCGACGCCTGCGAGTCCCACACGTCGAAGCTGGACTTTCGGCCTCGCGTAGCGATTTCGTAAAGGGCATACGTCCGGGCGGCGATGGCCTGGGCGCGGTACGCCTCCGGGTGGAAGTTGGGGTATAATTCCTTGGCGACTACGCTGGCGAGGTAGCTTTCCATGTTCACGTGGTTGTGGACGTAGAATTTGTTGCCCTTGGCGGCATGAAACACCAGCCAGCCGCGGTAGACTTTTTTGCCTATTCCGGCAAGGCCGCCGGCTGTCGGCACGAGGTCAAGCCGCTTTCCGTGTCGGTTGATCCGGCCTACGATCCAGCAGCCGTGCTCGCGGCGGATTTTAGTTTGCTTCAGGCGATCAGGCGAGTTACTGACTTCCTGCCCGTCGACCAGGATTCGATATCCGCTGGAGGTGAAAATTTGCGCCGAAACCAGCCGCTGGGGCGTAAGACGCACTCGCACCGTGGGAATGTCTTTGAAGCGGAGAGGTTTTTGGGGGACGGCGGCGATGTCCGGCTGGCAGCTCGAAAGGATAAGCGAAGCCGCTACGCACGCCACAACCAGCATCGCCACCGGCAGCAACGGTGACAACCATTTCACCATAGCATTTCGCATCTTCTTCGTCATTCGTCCCTGCCCCGTGGCTGCGTAGAAATTCGAAGCCCTGAATTCGAAATCCTGAACAAACTCGAAATTCAAAAAAACAAGCGGGTATTCCCTATTCCGAGTTTCGGAAGCTCAGGCCGTTTTCCGCCAGGCGCTGTCGCATTTCACTGAGACTGGTTTGGCCGAAGTTTTTCTGTCCCATCAGTTCGGCTTCACTTTTGGCAGCCAGGTCGCCGAGGGATCGAACGTTAAGCTGTTCCAGCACCCGGCGGGCACGAACGGAAAACTCGACCTGCGAAATAAGTATGCCCATGACGCCTTGTTCCTCTTCGGGAACTTGCTCCGCTTCGCCGAATATACCCTTTGCGAGCGCTTCCTGCTGCTCTTCCAAAGCCTGGCCGAGACGTAATCTCTTGGCGGTGAGCATGTCCTTGATTTCCTTGAGGGACGTTTCTCCGAAGTTCTTGTAGCCAAGCAGCTCCGCCTCGCTCGTGCTGACCAGATCGCCCAAAGTCATAATATTCATCTTCTTGAGGCAATTGCGTGCCCGTACCGACAGTTCGAAATCTGTTACGGGTATGTCGAGTACGGCGCTGTGTTTGGCGATTCGTCGTGCCCGGTCTTCGTCGTAGAGCATGTGGGTGGAGGCTTCGGCATCGCGGAGGAACAGCCTTGCCCGCGGATGGTCGGGGCAGACATCCAGAAGCTTTTGCAGGGTGGAGATCGCCAGGTTAAAGTGCCCGGAGTCTTCATACAGCACAGCCAGGTTCAGCAGTGCGCTTACGTAAACCGACGGATGATTGAGGCAGTCTTCGTAGAGTTCGACGGCTTCTTCCTCCTCGCCGTGGAGGTCGAGGTAGTAGGCTAATCGGAATGTTGCTTCGGGATGATCTTCCTGGTGTTCCCGTGCGGTGTCATAGGCTTCGATGGCGTCTTCGCCCCGGCCTGCCATTTCGAGGAGCAGTCCCTTGAGGTAGTAAAAGTCCGCACTTTCGCCCAGGCTGGCGGAAATTTTTGCGTAAGCCTTATTCGCCGCGTCCAGTTGGTCACCCAAGGCCAGCATCTCGACGATCAGCACGTCCACTTCTGGCCCGTCCCAGCCCTTGTCTTTGGCTCGCTGGAATTCCTCGATTGCCTTGCCGTGCTTCCGCATGCTTCGGTAGCACTGCCCGGCGAAATAGCGACGGTCTTTGTTGTCCGTGGCGAGGCCGAGAGCTTCCAACGCTTCGTTAAAGCGGCAAAGCATGAACCGGCCTATACCGATCTTCAACGCACTACCGCCCTTTGACGCGGGGTTCTGCGCTTCAAGGTCGGCAAGTATTTCGCGAAGAGCTTTTGTGGCATCCGTGGTGGCAGAAAGTTGTTCCACGAGTTCTCGATAATCTTCCACTGTCCACGTTTCCTTCATGGCAATCGAAGCCAGGGCGTCAGCAACAGCCTGTTCCATATGTTTTAACTCCTAATTATTGTTGTAGGATTTTATTTGCGGTTTCCCCAGCCATTTGAGAAAACCTTCCCGCGGCAAAACTGATGAATTGCCTTGTCGACGGTTTTGAGTATTATATCCATACGGCCGTCCGCTGCAACCCAAGTTATGCGGTCAAGGAAAGTGAAAACGAAATTACATGAAAAAAAAATCAAAACCAGTTCATCTGATTATCAATCCCAAGAGTGGGTACGGGGGCAAAAAGCGGATTCTTTCGGATCTCCGCAGCCTGTTAGCCCAGACCGGTCGGCCGCTGGTGGAATACGTTACCCAGGCCGCCGCCGACGCAACCCGCTATGCGCACGAGATTGCGCCCAATGCCTCGGCGGTTATCGCCTTTGGCGGCGACGGCACGATCAACGAGGTTGCCGAAGGGCTTGCCGGCAGTGACGTGCCGCTGCTTATCGCCGCGGCGGGCACGGAGAATCTGCTGGCCAAGGAATTGCGTATTCCCCGCAACGCCGAGAAGCTGATAGACCTGCTGGAAACCGGCGAGATTATCGAATGCGATATCGGCGTGGTCAACGGCAAGCATTTTCATTCGATTCTCGGGGTCGGCTTCGATGCCGAGGTTGTCCATCGCGTAACGACGGACCGCACGGGGCACATTTCGCACCTGAGTTACTTCTGGCCGATCTGGCGGACGTTCTGGGAGCATAATTTTCCCGTCATACGGGCATGGGCGGACGGTCAGGAGGTTTACCACGGGCGGGGGCTTGCGTTTGTGGGCAATATCAGCCGATATTCGTCCGGCCTGAGAATCTGTCACAAAGCCCGTAGCGACGACGGCCTGCTTGACCTGGTGATTTTCCGCTGCTGCCACCAGGTGGGACTGCTGATGCATTCGGCCTGTACGATGTTACAGATGGGCCAGAACCGCGAAAGTCAAATCTATCGACAGGCCAAAACAATCCGAATCGAAATCGAGACACCGCAGAACTGCGAGGTGGATGGCGACGTAGGCCCGGTTACTCCGTTGGAGATTTCTCTCTCGCCGCACAGGAACAAGCTGATCGTTCCGCCCCACATCGCCAAAAAACACGCCGGGCCATAGGCCACCGGCAAGGAGACGCAATTTCATGAGTAACGCACAGACCTGTAAAATCGGTTCGGTGGAATTCGGGGGCGGGCAACTAGCTTTGATGTCCGGGCCTTGCATGGCTGAGAGTCTCGAACTCTGCCTTACAATCGCCCGCCGGCTCAAGGATATATGCAGCCGCCTGGGTATCGGATACGTCTTCAAGGCCAGCTTCGACAAGGCCAATCGTTCCAGCGTCGAAAGCTATCGCGGCCCGGGGATGGAGAAGGGGCTGGAATGGCTGGCGGCTGTCGGTAAGGAGGTGGGTGTGCCGCTCGTAACCGACGTGCACGAAGTCGCCCAGATTGCCCCGGTCGCGGCGGTCGTGGACTGCCTGCAAATTCCCGCATTTCTCTGCCGGCAGACCGATCTGCTGGTGGCTGCGGGCGAAACCGGCAAAACCATCAACATCAAGAAAGGCCAATTCATGGCCCCGGCGGACATGTCCAACGTCGCCGCCAAAATCCGCTCGTGCGGCAACGAGCAGGTACTGCTGACCGAGCGGGGAACCTTTTTCGGATACAATCGCCTGGTCAGCGACATGCGGGCAATCCCGCAGATGCAGCAGTTTGCCCCGGTCGTGTTCGATGCGACTCATTCGGTGCAGCAGCCCGGCGGGCTGGGCAACGCTTCCGGCGGCGAAAGGCAGTACGCTCCGTTGCTGGGCTATGCCGCCATCGCTGCCGGTGCCGACGCGCTGTTTATCGAAGCCCACCCCGATCCGGACAGCGCTCTTTCCGACGCAGCCAGCCAAATCGCCCTGGATCAAATGGAATCCATTTTGAGCCATACCCTGGAAATTTTCAAAATTACGCAAAAAATTTAAATAATTGTTAGAATCTTCATTTTTTTGAGATAAAATTGTTTTTTTAAGTTTCAAAGTGAGGTTTCTGGGATTGTAATATCACGACGTGTGTTTTTTGTGTTGTTGTGGTGTAAAAGTGAGACGTTCCTGAAGTGAAGTACTGTGAGGATACGTAATTATGTGTGATTTGGTTTCAGAATTCCCTTTGTATCAACGATCTGCAGCCAAGGGTTTTCGATGTTTGCCAGGCTGCAGTTCTCGTCGTCCAATGACAGCCGTTACACGTTGCCGAAAGACATTTTTAGCCGGGATTATTCCGGTTTTTTTATTGTTTTCTATATGGGGTTCGGCGGTTCGGGCTGATCTGCCGGTGAAGTATGTTTCCCAAGTCGATTCCAATGAACCCAGCCGCTACAAAAGTCCAAACGCCTCCAGCCTGTTGGCTGGCACGGGTGATGGATACGCCGGTGGTTTTTCCTGGCCGATGATTGCTCTTGGGGCAGGGGTGGGAATAATTGTTGCGGCATCGATGGGGTTTGTTGTTTTTCGCCGGCGGGTAAAACATCTTGTGCGTATCAACGAAGAAAAATTGAAACAGGCGCACGAACTTCAGACGGAGCATATTGCGGAAAACGTTCAGGATTGCTCCAAACAAATCCAAATCGAGGAACTGTTACGTCATTCCGAGAACACGGAACGGGATTTCCGCGAACGGCTGACCGCTTTGCACGAGGTCAATGTCATACTGGCCTCTGCGGAAACCCGGGACGATCTCTGCCGGCTGGCGGTTTTGCTGGGCAAGGAAAAACTGGGATTCGAGCGGATGGGAATATGGTTTACAGGCACCGAGCCGACTATGCTGATCGGATCTTTTGGTATCGACGAAGATGGGCACATCCGGGACGAGCGCCGTTGCAAGCTCGACACCTCCAAGCATCGGCAGACAATGGAGGCCCTTTCCGCCGATAGACCCACAATGTTTCATGAAGACGGAGCAGTCAGGAATCATCATGGCCGGGTTGTCGGGAAGGCCCCGCGGACTGTTGCATCTTTATGGGACGGTCAAAAAACAATCGGGTTTGTCTCGGCGGATGCGTTGTTCAGCGGCAATGGAATTACCGAAACGCAGCAGAAAATCCTCTCCCTTTTTGCTTCGTTCCTGGGGCATCTTTGTTCTCGTCTGACGATGGAGCAGGAGCGGCAGCGTTTGGCCCAGGCGGTCGAACAGGCTGCCGAAGCCTTTGTTATCACCGACGCCGACGGGCGAATTGAATACGTCAATCATGGTTTGACAAAAATACTCGGCTATACAGCCGAGGAGGTCATGGGCCGGCCTTTTGATAGTTTATACGCCGATACAAATGATCCCGAGACGATGGTAGCCATGAGCCGGGCTATCGCCGAGGGGAACTTCTGGGCCGAGCGGATTATCGTACTCAAAAAAAACGGTAGGCCCCTGGATGCGGAAATCACCCTCTCCCCGCTTCGGGATTCCGCAGGCGTAATCACCAATTTCGCGTTTATTCTCAGGGACATATCCCTGGAAAATCAGTTGGAAGAGCAACTCCGTCAGGCGGCCAAGATGCAGGCGGTCGGGCGATTGGCCGGAGGAGTCGCCCACGATTTTAACAATCAGCTTACCGTCGTAAAGGGTTACTGCGATCTGCTGCTGCGGGATTTGCACGAAGAGAATCCAATCTGGGAGTGTATAACGCAGATTGACCGGGCGACCCGCCAGGCCATCGCGTTGACCGGCGAGTTGCTGTCGTTCAGCCGGAAGCAGATCCTCAAGCCAAAGGTGATCGACCCCAGCCGAACTCTACGCGAGATGGAAAAATCCCTTGCGATAATCGGGGAGGACGTCGATCTGGTAATCCGTACCGTTCCGGGAATTGGTGTTGTCCGCGTGGATCCTAATCGCCTGGAACAGGCCATCATGAATCTCGCCATCAACGCCCGTGACGCTATGCCGGACGGCGGACAATTGCTTATCGAGACCGCCAATACCGTTGTGGACTCTGCCCAGGCGGGGCTTCTGGTCGATGCTTCGCCTGGCCCGTATGTCGTTATTTCGATTCACGATACCGGTGTGGGCATGACCAGGGAAACGGTCGATCAGGTTTTTGAGCCTTTTTTTACTACCAAAGAAAAGGGCAAGGGCACGGGGCTGGGCATGGCGATGGTGTATGGTTTTGTCCGGCAGAGTGGCGGGCATATCAGCATAGACAGTCAGGTCGACTGCGGCACGACCGTCCAGATATGCCTGCCGAGAATCCATGCCGATGTGCCCGACGAGGAACCTCCCATCCCCGCCGGCATGGTGAAAACAGGTACCGAAGCCATCCTGGTTGTCGAAGACAGCGCCCCCGTCCGACAACTGATAGTCCGTATTTTGCGGGATCGTGGATATCATGTTCAGGCATCGGGCGACCCAGCCGAAGCCGTCAATCTGCTCCAGGAGACACCCCGACAATTTGACATGCTGATTACCGATGTAGTCATGCCCGGCATGAAAGGCCCAGTGCTGGCGAAATTGCTGCTGGAAATCCAGCCGGAACTGAAAGTGCTCTTTGTTTCCGGATATGCCGAAGATGAGGCTTTTCATAATACCATGCCGGAAATTGAACTGAACTTCCTCCATAAACCATTCACCCCCGAAGAGCTTTGTCGCACCGTTACACGGGTTCTCGCCACCGAAACCAAAACACTCAAAACATTGTTCGATTAGTAGGCTCCGTCTGGGCTATAGAGCCTGTCGGACTTTTCGCGGCGATCTCTGCTGCCCGCCAGTTGCGACAATGTAACAAAAGCAGTATCTGTCCCTATTATCCCCATTGCTCGCAATTTTCGGGAAAGTTGGTTTTTCTTTTGTATTGACCGGCGGGTGGTGTTTTTGTACAATTCGCAACTTGTCGCAGCCTATGGGTTTGCGTTGCGGCATGGTTGAGGTTTGGTCTTGGGTTAAAGAAATGGCACAAGGCGAGCGGATTTGTTGTATAGATGCAGCCTGATCGCCTTTTTCATTATCCGCCCACAGATAGAGTTTTGCAGGCGCAGCAGGCCCGGCGGAAACGCCTGCCGAGTTGCTGCGAAGGCCTGTTTGTATTGGATTATAACCTGTAATAGAAGGATTTTAGGCATGGAGTCACGATCGTGACAAAAAGCCTGTATAAGGGTCTGGGCCGTTGAGTCGGCATGAGACCATATTGGTTGCGCCCTTGGGGCGGATCGTTTTTGTTGGCAAACACGGTCCCCCTGGCACAGTTTTGGACGGTTGACTTCCGCGCGCCGGTGGCGAGGGAGGCCAGCCGGGCGAAATTTCGTGTTGTCTGTATGAAGTGGGCGTTGAACCCACTTTTTTTTGTTGCTTTTTTTGGCAGTATTTTGTTTCTCGCCCGCCGGAAACCGAACGGCCCGGGCGAAAATGCCGCCGGTAACTGAAGATAAACTGAATATAGACACAGGAAGCATAATGAATCAGGAACTGTTACGCATAGTGGAAGGCATTGCCCGCGAGAAGAACATCGACCCCAACGTCGTCCTGGACGATCTGGAGATGGCGATGCTTTCGGCAATTCGCAAGGCCAATACGTTGGAGGACGAGATCGAAGTCTCCATCAACCGCCAGACCGGGGAAATTTCCGCGGCGGTCAACGGCGAGCCTATGTCCATTCGCGATCTGGGGCGCATCGCCGCCCAGACCGCCAAGCAGGTAATGATTCAGCGAATCCGCGAAGCCGAGCGAGGCAGCATCTACGATGAATATGTCCAGCGGAAAGGACAGATCGTTACCGGACGCGTTGCCAGGTGGGAAGGCGGCTCGTTGGTGGTGGATGTCGACCGATGCGAAGCCCTGTTGCCCAAGAGCGAGCAGATTCCCGGTGACAGCCACCAGATCGACGAGCGAATCCGGGCGATGGTGTTGGAGGTCCGCGAGCATCCCGGCTCGGTGAAAATTATCCTCAGCCGGACGCACCCGGATTTCATCCGGGCGTTGTTCGACCTGGAAGTACCGGAAGTTTCCGAGAGAATCATCGAAATCAACGCGTTAAGTCGTGAGGCAGGCTATCGCACGAAAGTCGCAGTCAGTAGCATAGACCCGAAGGTTGACGCGGTTGGCGCTTGCGTTGGCATTCGCGGCAGCCGGATCAAGAACATCGTCGACGAACTCGGCGGCGAGAAAATCGATATCGTTCGCTGGAACGAATCGTCAAAAATCCTGATAGCAAACGCCCTCAAGCCGGCTGAGATTGCCGAAGTTGCCCTTTGCTTCGAGTTAGGCCGGGCCACTGTTGTGGTTATCGACGACCAGTTGTCCCTGGCAATCGGCAAGCGAGGGCAGAACGTCCGCCTGGCTGCCCGCCTGACCAACTGGGACATCGACATTCTCACGCCCGACGAGTTCAACAACGGCCTGGATATCCTGGAGAAGGCTATGCGGGAAGTCGAAGGCGTGGACTCGACCATTGTGGATCAGGTTACGGCTATGGGCATGGTCAGCGTGCTGGACGTGGAAGAAGTAGGCCCCGACCCGCTGGTCAACGAATTGAACATGGATGCGGAACTGGCCCAGAAAATAGTCATCCGCTGCGCCGAAGAGGCCAAGCGTGTCGCCGAAGCACAGGCAGCCGCAAAGGCAGCCGAGAAGGCTGCAAAGAAAGCGGAAAACGCCTCCGCCACGGAAGACGCCACGGAAACAAAACCAGCCGCTGCAGCGACCGATGATTCTGCGACGGAAACCCAGGAAGAATCCACGGAAACTCCGGCAGCAACGGAAGATACCGCTGCCGTGATGGAACCCGACGCCGCTGTTGCGGCAGTGAAGACGGAATCGTCTGAGGCGGCCGAAACCACCGACGGTGAAGAAACGCCAGCGGAATAACGAGTATACGGATGGCTGCAGCATTTCCATCCGGCAGATATAAAGCAAGTATAGTTTCGCAGGAAATAGAAAATAACGTAACGGACACGTGCGGGAACATCCCCGGCGGGATGCCCAAACACGGCACGTAAAAACAGGTCCGGAGGTACTTTTTGGCAACGCGCGTATTTGAATTGGCCCGAGAATTGGGCGTCCGCAGCAAGGACGTCCTCGAAAAATGCCGCGCAGAAGGCATTGAACTGAAGAATCACATGGCCTCTCTTTCGGCAGGACTGGAAGAGACCATCCGCGATTGGTTCAGCGAGGAAGCTCCCGGCACGGAACACACCGCCGTGGAAACAACCAAACACGTAGACCTGGAAAAAGCCCGCGAAAAGGCGAAGAAAACCCGGCGTCGCAAAACCAAAAAGCAACTGGAAGACGAAGCCATTGCCGAAGCACTGGCCAAGGAACAGGAAAAGCAAGCGGAAGAGGAGGTTGCGAAAGCTGAAGAGGCCGCCACGGCAGTCGCTGCCGTCGAGGCGGAAACTCCGGTGGCGGAGGAAGTTACAGAACAGCCCGCCACTACGGCAGAACCAGTCGCTGTTGCCGAACTTGTTGCGGAAAAAGAAGAACCCGCCGAAGAACCCGTCGAGGAACCCGTCGAGGAACCTGAAGAAGAACCTGAAGAAAAACCGATTGTCCCGGCAGGTCCGCAGGTGGTGCCCAAGCCGGCCCAGTTGCAAGGCCCCCGTGTCGTTCGGGTTGAAAAGCCGGATTATTCCCCGCGTCCCCAGCCCCGCCAGAGCTATTACGGCGAGACGCCCATGATGGGTGGAGGCCGACGCGGTGGCAGCTTGGCGGACGAGCGGAACAGAACCGGTTCAGGCCCGGCGGCCCCAGTAGCGGGTGCCCGAGGCGGCGCCAAGCAAGGCCCCGACGCAAAGAAGGGTACGAAGCGCAGCCCGCGACGAAAAACCGGGCGAACCGGAGACGCGAAGGTTGTCGGCGAGAAGCTCAAGGAATGGCGTAACAAGGACTTACAGGAACGGGCGGATCGCATCGCCGGGGCGGGCCATGGCCTGCGACGTCGCCGGGCGACGGTCAGCCGGGGCGGACATGTCGTCAGCGCCGGTGCCAAAACGGGCAAGGTCGAAATCGAAGAGCCAATCACGATCAAAGGCCTCTCGGCTGTTACCGGTATCAAGAGTACGGAAATCATCAAAAAGCTCATGGGTATGGGCACAATGGCAACAATCAACCAGACAATCGAAACCGAGCTGGCCGAAACGATTATGCTCGAATTCGACATCGAACTGGTTGTCGCCAAGGCCAAAACCGCCGAGGATGAACTCATGGAGAAGCTCCAGGCCCGCGAAAAAGGCGAAATGGCAACCCGTGCCCCGGTCGTAACCTTCCTCGGACACGTAGACCACGGCAAAACGTCGCTGTTGGACTACATCCGCAAGAGCACCGTCGCCAGTGGCGAGGCGGGCGGCATTACACAGGCGATAGGTTCGTACCGGCATGATTTCGAGGACAAGCACGTAGTGTTCCTCGACACGCCAGGCCACGAAGCTTTCACCGCCATGCGCAGCCGCGGGGCGAGTATGACCGACGTGGTTGTGCTTGTCGTCGCCGCCGATGATGGCGTAATGCCTCAGACCGTCGAGGCAATCAGCCACGCCAAGGCCGCCGGCGTACCAATTGTCGTCGCGCTGAATAAGATTGACGTGTCAAATGCCAACATTCAGCGGGCACTGGGGCAACTCGCGGAGCATGGCCTGCAGCCACGCGAGTGGGGCGGCGAAACGGAAGTCATCCACACCTCCGCCGAAACCGGCGAAGGCATCGACGAACTGGTCGAACTGCTCTCGCTCGAAGCGGAAATTCTCGAACTCAAAGCCGAGGCCGACGCCCCGGCAAGCGGTTACGTAATCGAAGCCCAGATGGACCCCGGCAAGGGCGTACTTACAACGCTGCTGAACCTTGACGGCACGTTGCGAATCGGCGATGTCATCATGGCCGGTCGCGGTTTCGGCAAGGTGCGGCAGATTTACGATGATAAGGGCAAACCGATAAAAATAGCCCCGCCGTCAACGCCCATTGCAATCACGGGCCTGGACGAAGTGCCCGAAGCCGGCGACCGCTTTTTCGTACTGCCGGACCTCGAAAAGGCCCGCAGCGTCGCCGAAGAACGCCGCAGCATGGACCGGGCCAGGGAACTGGCAGCCGCGTCAAACGCACCGACAAGCCTGGAAGAATTGTTCGGCAAGATCGAAGCCGGCGAAATTCACGAACTGCCGGTTCTCATCAAGGCCGACGTGCAGGGTTCAATCGAAGCACTTACCGGCTCGCTGATCAAAATCAATACCGACGAAGTGAAGCTCAACATTATTCACACCGCCGTCGGTGGCATCAGCACCGGCGACGTAACACTCGCCGAAGCCAGCGGCGCGCTGATTATCGGCTTCAATGTTGTTGCCGATGCGAACGCCCGCAGGCTGGCTGAGGAAAAAGGCGTCGAGATACGACTCTACCGTGTGATTTACGAGATTATCGAGGACATGCGGAAGGCGCTGGAAGAAGGCCTGACCCCGGAAATCAAGGAAGAATCGCTTGGTCGGGCCGAGGTGCGGCAAGTCTTCAAGATCTCGCGGTTGGGCACTATCGCCGGCTGTTACGTCGTCGAAGGCGTCGCGCAGCGAAACGCCAAAGTGCGAATCATCCGCAACAATGTGGTTCTCGAAGACGAACGTTCGCTCGACAGCCTCAAGCGAATCAAGGACGACGCCCGCGAAGTCAAGGCCGGCCTCGAGTGTGGCCTGAAAGTCGCCGGATACGACGACATAAAAGAAGGCGATATTCTGGAATTCTACAAGAAGGTCGAAATCGCACGAACGCTCTAGGGATTAAACGGAAATTATGGGCACAATGCTGGGACTTATGCATCTGGAATTGCACGTGCCCCAGGCAAACAGCCTGAAAGATAAACGGCGAATCATAAAAGGATTCAAAGATCGCCTGGGGTGTCGATACAATGTGTCCGTTGCCGAAGTCGGCGGGTTGGACACGCATCGGCGGGCGACGCTGGCGGTGGCCATGGTCGGAAACGATCGTCGCTACGTGGAAGGCGCTTTGCAAAAGATACAGAACATGGCTGCGACACACAGGGATATGATCCTTGTTGAACAGGATATAGAATGGCTCTAATGGGCCTGTGATAAAAAATATGACGCGTAGAACCGAAAGAGTAGGCAACCTGATCCGCAATACGCTGGGTGGCATTTTTCTTGCGAAGATGTCCGACCCGCGTTTTGATCCGGCTCGCACATCCATTACGCGGGTGGAAGTGCCGGAAGATCTCATGTCGGCCAAGGTATTTATTTCCGTCTCCGGCGAGGAAAAGGATCAGAACCGCACTATCGCAGCCCTTCGTCATGCCGCCGGTTTTTTGCAGGAGCGGATGATGCGGCAGATATCACTGCGGCATACGCCCCGGCTGATATTTGAGATAGACGAGAAATTCAAAAAGACAATGGAAACGCTAAGCCTGATTTCTGAAGTCATGGAAGAGCTTCGCGAAAAGGAACAACAAGCCGGCCCCGCCGAAAGCGAAGACGT
>JAIORC010000255.1 GCA_021108335.1 Phycisphaerae bacterium | reverse complement strand
AGGTTTGCAACCTGTGCCGCGGTGGCCTGGGAAGGCCACCGCGCTGGGACGTGCGATAAAAAAACGCGCCGGGTGGCCCCCTAGGGGAAAGAGAGATACACGATGGCGGATGGTATGTTGGGTGGTTTTGAGAAAGGATGGCGTAGAAATTGTAAATCGATCTTTCATGGCTATCCCGCAAAAAACGCGGGCTAACCATGCCACCCGATATCGTGGGAAATTGCTGGGTGCCCCCAGGGCGATAAAAAAACGTGTTGGGTGGCCCCCTGGGGGATGGACGGCGCACGATGGCAGTTTTTTAGACATTAGACATTGGTCATTAGTCATTAAGGTTTTTAACTATGGAAATGATATTTAATCATCCTGAATACTGGAACCTCTTGTGGATTGTCACAGCCGTTGCGGTACTCGTTATCGCGGGCATATTCCTGCGCCGCCGCGCCATTGATCGGTTCGCCGGTACGAAGCTCCAGCCGCACCTGCTGCCGCGAGTTTCGTCGTGGCGGCGGTGGACGCGGGCGGGGCTGTTTGTGCTGGCGATGCTATTGATGGCTGGGGCGATGACCGATCCGCGATGGGGCAAAAAGTGGGCTGAAATTCCCCAGAAGGGCGTGGACGTGATCTTCGCGTTGGACGTGTCGCGATCCATGCTCGCTGGGGACGTATCGCCGAACCGGCTGAGCCGGGCCAAGCAGTACATTTGCGACATGATGGACGAAATGGGCGGCGACCGCGTGGGGCTGGTCGTCTTCGCCGGCAAGACAAAGCAGAAAGTGCCGCTGACCAGCAACTACAGCGACGTGAAAATGGCGTTGGAGGAAATCGACACGCAATCCGTCGGGCGGGGCGGCTCGCTGATCGGCGACGCGATTCGCACCGCAGCCGGCTGCTTCGTGGACAAGACCGCCGACCACAAAGCCATCGTCGTCATCACCGATGGCGAGGATCACGAAAGTTACCCCGTCGAGGCGGCCCGGCGGGCGCTGAGGCAAAAGGGCATTCGCGTGTATACCGTCGGCCTGGGCGACATGTCCCACGGCTCGCGAATTCCCGTGCGGCGGACGGGCGAGGGTACGTTCTACCTCAAGCAGAACGGGCAGGAAGTCTGGACGAAACTGGACGGCAAAATGCTGGAGAAAACCGCATTGGCCGGCGGCGGAGCATACATTCCCGCCGGCACACGCCAGGTAGACATGGCCGAGGTCTACCGCCGACACATCGCAGCCATCGCCCAGCGGGAATTTCGACAGGCCCGCGTCAACCGCTACATCCCCCGCTACCAATGGCTGGTGGGGCTGGCGTTGGGGCTGCTGCTGATCGAAACACTGCTGGCGAGCCAATGGAAAAATCGAGGCGGAAAGGAACTGGTGAACGCATGAGTAACCGCTGGGCACAATTCGTCTTTATTGCCATCGCGATTCTGCTGCTGCCGACACTTGGGCAGGCAGATACGCCCGCGCCGGACAAGCTCGTGCGGCAAGCCAACGAGGCTTTGACTGCCGGCAAAGTGGACAACGCCCTGGCCGTCTACAAGCAACTTGCTGAGCAACAGCCCGGCCGGGCGGAACTGGTTTACAACCAGGCCGTCGCGCTGTACCGAAAAGGCAATTACGACCAGGCGGCTGAGCTGCTGGGGCAATCGCTGAAAACCCACGACAAAACACTCGAAGCAAAGGCCCGCTTCAACCTGGGCAACTGCGCCTACGCCGAGGGGTTGCAACTGCTGAAAAAGAAGGATAAAAAGGCGGCTGTCAAACAATTGCAAACCGCTATCTCCCACTACCGAGAATCGCTACAGGCAAACCCAAACGATGCCGACGCCCGGGCAAATATCGAACTGGCCCAGATGCTCATCAAACAACTGCAACAGAAACCGAAACAAAATAAAAAACAGCAGCAGAAAAACAAACAGCAAAACAAGAAACAACAGAACAAAAAACAGCAGGACAAACAAAAACAGAAACAAGATCAAAAAAAGCAAAACAAGCAGGACCAGAAAAAACAGGATAAACAAAAACAAAACCAGGAAAACAAACAACAAAAGAAACAAGACCAGCAACAACAGAAAAACCAGAAGAAGAACGAGAAAAACAAACAACAGAAACAGAAGCAACAACAAAAAGCACAGCAGAAAAAGCAGGATCGGCAAGATAAACAGAATCAGCAAGACAAGCAGCAACAGCAGGAGAAACAGAAGCAACAAGATAAGCAGCAACAGGACAAGCAGCAAAAGCAGCAGGGCCAGCTGCAGCAGAAAAAGCAGAATCAACCCGCCAGCGGGAAGCCTGGCGACAGCAAAGCAAAGCCCGGCGGCTCGGCAGCCAAGGCCAAGCCCGTCAAGATGGACAAGATGAGCCCCGAAGAGGCAGCCAAGCTGCTGCAGGCCGTCCGGGACAGGAACCTCCGGCGGCGTATTGAAAAATACCACGCACAACAAAGAACGGCAGCGCCCGTAGACAAAGACTGGTAAACGAATCGGTGGGAGCGCCGCGTGGGTGCAAGCACCCACCCTACAAAACGAACCAATCGGCAACAAGCGGCGTATATACAAAGCAGGCCGATGAGAGGCCACGGGCAGTAGGGTGGGTGGCTCTGCCGAAAGCTGGTTCGCCGCACGTGTGAGTGGAAGACGCACCCTTACACAGCACGCGTGGGCGGGAGCACCCACCCTACACTAAACGAACCAGTCGGCAACAGGTGGCGCATATAACAAGCAGGCTGGAGACAGTAGGCTGCAGGACTGGTGGCACAGGTTTGTAACCTGTGCATATCACGAGACGGACAGAAATAATGAAGATGAACGCGACAAACAACTTCGTGGGCAATAATCTTTTAGAGGTTCCCTTAATGGGTGCCGTGGCGGGAGCGAAGCGACAGCCACGATGCTTCGTGGGCAGAGAATTTCGGCGGCGAATCTCCGCCGTCGTCGCGGCTGTGATTCTCTCGGCGTCCCTGGCTACCGCTGCGGAGGTCAACTTGCGGCTGTCCAGCCGGGAGGCTTTCGTCGGATCGCCCGTCTACGTCCAAATCTCCATCGATAATGCTTCGACCCATGAAAAGCCGCAACTGCCGAATATCCCCGGCCTGCGGATTCACGCCGCCGATACACCCAGCCGCAGCTCACAGGTAATGACCATCAACGGCAAAACCACCCGGCGGGAATCTGTAACATACTCTTTCGAGTTGACGCCGACGCGCCCAGGACGATTCGTCATACCAGCCATCGCGGTACAAGCCGACGGCAAAAAATTCGCTACCGCCGCGGCTGTCTTCGTAGCGACAAAATCCGAAACCGGCGACTTGCTGTTCGTCGAAATCGCCGGCGAGCGGAAGTCCGTCTACATCGGCCAGCCGCTGAAGCTCAACCTGCGAATCTGGGTCAAGCCGTACTTCAACCGCGAATATAAAATCAAACTCTCTGCCGGCGACATGTGGAATCTCATATCTCAACGCAGCGACTGGGGCTGGTTTGCCGGGGCCTTCGAGGAGATGGCCCGCAACCGCCGGCGGCCACAAGGCCGGGAGGTGCTGCGGAAAGATTCCACCGGCGTCGAGCGGAGTTATTACCTGTATGAAATCGGCCATACGGTTTGGCCGAAGCAAGCTGGAGGACTGAGGGTGGGGGACATCTTCGTGCGGATGATGTATCCCACAGGGCTGGCGCGATCGGAGGGAATTTTCTCGATGGGCGAGCTGACGATTTCCGGCACGCGACCGCTGGTGAAAACCGCGACGGTCGAGCCGATTGAAGTCAAGGCTGTGCCCACCACCAACCGCCCCGGAGGGTATCACGGGGCGGTCGGGCAATTCGAGATTACCGCATCAGCCCTGCCGCGCGAGGTGTACGTCGGCGACCCGATAACCCTTAAGCTGGTAATCCGGGGAACCGGGCGAATGGATACGCTGTCGGCACCGAAGCTCTCCGAGCTGCCGGAGTTGACGAAAGATTTCAAGGTGCCGAGCGAAAAATTGCCCGGCATCGTCCAGGGCGACCGGAAATTCTTCAGCGTCAGCCTGCGGGCAAAACACGAAGGCGTCAAGGCAATCCCGCCGATACCGCTGGTGTACTTCGACCCGCAAACCCAGCGATTCGCGACGGCTAGCACCAAGCCGATTCCGCTGACGGTAAAGCCGGCTGACGCCATGGCGATGTCGAAAATCGTCAGCGCCGCAAAGCCCGATGACGGCAAGCCCGGTGAATCCGATGAATCAAAAAAACCGCAATTTAACGGTATCGAGGCTAACTACAGCACCGCCGACGTGCTCGCCGGCGGGTCGAACATGCTCGTAAGGCCGGGGCTGTGGCTGGCGATTGGCGTGCCGCCGCTACTGTTTGCCGGCTTGCTTATCGGGAAGAAATTGCACGGAATCCGCAACGACGGCGGTTACTCCCGCAGGCGAGGGGCACACAAAAACGCGCTCCGGCAATTGGCCCAAGCAGAGGACGCCGACACCGTCGCCGCGACGGCTATCCAGTACATCGCCGATCGGTTGGACAAACCCGCCGCCGGCATGACTCGCGGCGACGCCGTGGAGGCGCTGCGAAGCCATGGCGCTTCGGAAGACGCAATCGCCCACGCCGACGACTTGCTGGGCAAGTGCGAACACCTCCGCTTCGCCGGCGGCAATCACAACGCCGCTGCCGAACTGGCTGCCCAAACCCGCCGCTGCCTGGAGCGCCTGGAAAAAGAAGGACTGAAAAATGAACCCGCAACGAATTTTTCATAATAGCCTGATCGCGATTCTCGTGCTGGTTGCGTTTGTGTTGCCGGCGACGGCAGCGCAACGTCCGACCGGCGCAATAGACCTGTCCACGGTCCAGCAGGCGAAAATTCTTTCCGAGGCGCAGACCGCCTTCGACGAAGGCTCGTCTGTTTTGCCTGCCGACCCGCAGGCGGCGAAAAAGCTGTTCGCCACGGCAGCGGAAAAATATCGACTGCTGGCCGAGGGCGGGCTGCGAAACGGCAAACTCGAATACAACCTCGCCAACGCCTGCCTGCAGAGCGGGCAAACCGGCAAAGCCATCACGGGCTATCTCTGGGCACGGCAGATGCTCGGCGACGACGGCTGCGTCGTGGCGAATCTGCGTTACGCGCGCAGCCTGCGAGACGCCGAAGCACCCGCCAAACCCGCGGTAAGTTTGGGCGACACCCTCGCCCGCTGGAATCGCAGCCTTTCGCTGGCGGTGCGGTTCTGGATCGGCATGGGCGCGTGGGGCGTTTTCTGGACAGCCTGGGGCGCGGCGGTGCTGATCCGACGATTCAAATGGCGATACGTCATTGTTCCGGCGGCGATAGTGGTAGTGCTTGCCGGCGCTTCGGTCGCCTGGGAACTGTCGGCACGATGGAATCACTGGCAGGGCGTGGTAATCACCGACAACGTAGTCGTCCGCAAGGGCAACGGCGAGGGATTCGCGCCGAAATTCGTCGCGAAAATCTCCGACGGCACCGAATTCAACCTGCTGGAACGGCGAGGCCGATGGCTGTGCGTTCAATTCAATGACGGCAGAACCGGCTGGATCGACGACGACGAAGCGGCAGTCATCCCGCCACGCGAGAAGCTCTGGCAGTAGATCGCGAGATCGTGGCTGTCGCTGCGCTCCCGCCACGGCACCCGGCAATTAAACAATCTTTCGGGTGCCATGCTTCTGCTTGCAGAAGCATGTTTGTTACGGACTCCATCATGGCGACCCCTGCGGTGTCGCCATGCCACCCGGTCGAGGGAAAATTTATCGGGTGCCTTGGTGCTGCAAATTTCCGCTTGGCACCTGCTCAGGCTTTGCCGTTTTGCGTCTCGCTGCCGGTTTTGCTTTTGCCTCGCTGCATGGCGATAATGCCTGTCCGGGCCAATTCGTGGATGCCGTATGGACGGACGAGGTCGATGAATGCCTCGATCTTGTCTTCCGGGCCGGCTATTTCTACCATCATGCTGTTTCGGCAGATGTCCACTGCTTTGGCGCGGAACATCTCGACCAAAGCCAGCACTTCGGGTCGTTTCTCCGGCGTAACATGGACGCGGATGAGCATCATGTCTCGCTGAATGTAATCGGCATCCATGAAGTCCCGGACGCGGACGACGTTGATAACTTTTTCCAGTTGCTTGCGGACCTGTTCGAGAACCTGCTCGTCGCCGATCACGACAATCGTCATGCGGGACAGGGCGGGGTCTTCGGTTCGCCCGACGACCAGGGAATCGATATTATATCCACGGGCGGCAAACATTCCGGCGACATGGGCCAGAACGCCCGGCTGATTTTCAACAATTGCGCTTATAACGTGCTTCATTATTATTCTCCTTGGAGCCGTATTCAAACGGCTGCCAGGTAGTGTTTTAGATAAGTCAGATAAGTTCGCCCATGACCATATCGTCCAGGGCTTTGCCGGCTGCGACCATCGGGAAGACGTTCTCTTCCTGCTCGACGCAAACGTGCAAAACGTACGGGCCGTCGGAATTGATCATCTCGTTCAAGCCGTCGGCAAGCTCGCTGCGGTCGGTTATCTTGGCCGCCTGAGCACCGTAGCCCCTGGCGATCATCGTGAATTCGGGACACGGATGAGCCACGCCGCTGTATCGCCTGGAGTAGAACATCTCCTGCCACTGCCGCACCATGCCCAGGTAATCATTGTCCAGAACGATAAACTTGGTGGGCATGTCATACCGGACAGCCGTGATTATCTCGACCATCGTCATCGAAAAACTTCCGTCGCCGTCAATGTCCACAACCAGCTTGTCTGGATTGCCGAACTGCGCGCCAATCGCCGCCGGCACGCCGTAACCCATCGTGCCAAGCCCGCCGGAGGTCTGAATCTGCCGCGGCTTGGTCCAGCCGTAGAACTGGGCTGCCCACATCTGGTGCTGCCCGACGCCCGTGGCGATAATCGCGTCGTGATCGGTCATCTTGCCGAGTTGGTCGATAACTTCCTGCGGCTTGATGTTACCCTCGGCTTTGTACGCCAGCGGATATTTCTTCTTCCACTCGTCAATCTGTCCATGCCACTGCGGCCGTTCCTTCGTCTCGATGTACGGCAGCATCTGCTCCAGAATGCACTTGGCATCGCCGACCAGCGGGATGTCTACCGAAACCGTCTTGGAAATCGACGCCGGGTCGATATCTATATGTATGATCTTCGCCTTCGGAGCGAATTTGGTCAGGTCGCCGGTAACGCGGTCGTCGAAACGTGCGCCGACGGAAACAAGGCAATCGCTTTGCTGGACAGCGTGGTTCGCATAGGCTGTGCCGTGCATGCCGAGCATTTTCAGGCTCAGCGGGTCGGTCTCGTCGAATGCGCCGAGTCCCAGCAGCGTGGTGGTCGTGGGCAGTTTGCCTTTTTGGGCAATCGCGCGGAGCGCCTCCGAACCATTGGAAAGAATCACTCCGCCGCCGACATACAGGACCGGCCGCTCGGCATTGTTGATCGCCTCGCAGGCTAACTTGACCTGTCGCTCGTTGCCTCGTCCGCCGCGAGGTTTGTATCCCGGTAGACTCATCGAGAAGTCGGGTTCTTTCTCGGCCTTGGCCACGGTGATATCGACGGGGATATCAACCAGCACAGGCCCGGGTCTGCCGGAGCTGGCGATGTGGAACGCTTCCTTGATTATCCGCCCCAGGTCGTTGACGTCCTTGCACAGGTAATTGTGCTTGCAGACCGGCCGCGTTATGCCGGTCGTGTCGGCTTCCTGGAAGGCGTCGTTGCCGATAAGGTGGCTTTTGACCTGACCGGTGAAGGCGACCATCGGAATGGAATCCATCATCGCGGTAGCCAGGCCCGTAACGAGGTTCGTCGCGCCCGGCCCGCTCGTCGCCAGTACAACACCGGTCTTGCCGGTGCTGCGGGCGTAGCCGTCGGCCATGTGACAGGCCCCCTGCTCGTGCCGGGTCAAGATGAATTGTATGGGCGTGTCGTAAAGCTCGTCGAAAATCGGAAGAACCGACCCGCCAGGATACCCGAAGATGATATCGACACCTTCTTCGAGAAGCATCTGGTGGAAAATCTTAGCCCCTGTGTGCCCAATGAAACCGCTTGTGTCGGCGGACTGACCGCCCTGTTGCTCTTGAGTCATTACCGGATCCTTTCTGCCTGAAACCGTTCCCCGGCTGCATATCTTCAATATGCCCGGGAAAAATGCCAGTAACCAATATTCACTTGTCTCCCTTGAATAGACACAAGGGAACCCACCGTAAACTCCTACGGCGTATCGTCGTACTATACAACATCGGAGCCAACCTTGTCAACATTCCAGTAAATTTGTGTCAAATACAATCTGACAGCCGGCCATTATTTAGACATTTGTCGCCAAAAATTAACCATCGGCTGACCGCCGCCGCCTCGCTGGCTGGCCCGGCCTTTGTAACAGCTTTAGCAAAAGGCAGTTACGGCGGCGGGGAATGGGCGGCGCCTGCGGCACGGCATTTGCAACTCTTCCCGCAGCCGCAAGTGTAACTGTAATAAGCCGCCAACTGGAGAGTATAAGTGCGACTGATCGAACCGGAAGAAGTAGACCGCGCCCGACGCATGGCCCAGGCCTTGGAGAGGCTGCTCGAGATAGGCGATTGCTACGCCGCCATGGAGAATTTTGTCCGTGCCGAGCAGTATTATCACCAAGCCGCGGTAATGGTACCCGACCACCCCGGGCCTTATATAGGCCTGGGCGTGATTGCCCTGCAGGCCGGCGAGGGCGAAAAAGCCCTCCGGGCGTTCAAAATCGCCGCCGACATCGCCCCGGATTGTGCCGAGGCTTACAACGGAATGGGCATGATTCACCACGAGCATAGGCGATATCCCCAGGCTTTCGAGATGTATCTCAAGTGCCTGGAGATCAATTCCGATAACCTCATAGCCTTACTCGGCCTGTTCCAGACCGCCTGCCGGATGGGCACGTTTTCCAAGATTATTTACTACCTCGAGGCCTATCTCAAACAGCACCCCGAGGATAACTCGGTGCTGTTCTGCCTGGCGACGCTTTATGCCCGCGAGGGCATGGACATTCAGGCCAAGGCGGCGCTGCTGACGGTGCTCGCCGGCGAACCGGACAAGCCTGAAGCGGTGGAATTGCTGCAAAAAGTAGAAGAAAACCTCGCCAGCCGAGAGAAAAGGGAAGTAGCATGAGCCAGACACCGACCAACGAAGTCATCACGGAATCCCCCGAGCTGGAAACCACCCTTGGCGAACTCAAGGCTGCCCTCAGCCGGCAATTGAAATGCCTCTCCGACGACGAATACGACGAGTTCATAGACCTGGGCGAAAAGGCAGCCGGCCTGCTGCACCGGATATGCTCCGCCACCGCCCACATATCCGAGCCAGCCTCCGCCCACATCAAAGCCATCCACGCCCTGCACCACAAACTGGGTTTAAGCCTATCCGGCAAAAGCAACGAAATGGCTGAACGAATGACCAAAATCAAAACCGGCAAAACCGTACTAAAAGCCTACAAAAACAGCGCGTGAAAGAATGGGGCTAGGGCAGCAGCCAGTTCTAAATCTGCGGAATCTCACGCGGCGGCCTGGGAAGGCCGCCGCGCTGTGTGTGTCTACCGCGTACATTATGTGTGTATACCATGTACGGCTATGTATGATCTCTGCCGTTATTTTCGCTGTTATCCCGCTACTGTCGCGGCGACCATGTTTCCTGCTTCGGTGGTGGTCATGCCCATTCTGCCGGCGGATTGTGATTCCATTTTCGGCGTGCAGGCCAGGATCGCCTCTTCGACGAGATTGCCGGCGGCGACTAGTTTTTCGTCGCCTTTGTTCGCGCCGGTTTCTCGCAGCAACATCGCCATAGCGGCGATTGCGGCGATGGGGTTGATGACATTCTGGCCGGTGTATTTCGGTGCGGAACCGCCAATCGGCTCGAACATGCTCACGCCGGCTGGGTTGATGTTGCCGCCGGCTGCTACGCCCATGCCGCCCTGGATCATCGCGCCGAGGTCGGTGATGATGTCGCCGAAGATGTTGTCCGTTACTATCACGTCGTAGAATTCGGGATTCTTGACGAACCACATGCAGCAGGCGTCGACGTGGTTGTAGTCGGTCTTGATGTCCGGATATTCCCTGGCTACGTCCTGGAAAGCGTTGAACCACGTCTGGCCGACGTAGGTCAGCACGTTGGTCTTGTGGACGAGGGTAACCATCTTCTTGGGGCTGTTGCGTTTTTTGCACAGCTCGAACGCGTAGCGGATGGCCCGCTCGGCACCGAACCGCGTAGTGCAGTTAACCTGCGTGGAAACCTCCTGCGGCGTACCCTGGTACTGCACGCCGCCCATGCCGGTATAAATGCCCTCGGTGTTCTCGCGGACGACCACGAAGTCTATGTCGTCCGGGCCTTTGCCGGCCAGTGGCGTGGGCACGTTGGGGTACAGCTTCACCGGCCTGAGGTTGACGTACTGATCCATCGCGAAACGCATCCGCAGCAGCAGGCCTTTTTCCAGAATGCCGGGGGCTACGCCCGGATGGCCGACCGCGCCGAGATAAATCGCGTCGAAAGTCTTGAGTTCCTCGATTTCCTCGTCGCTGATAATCTCGATGCTCGGAGCCTCGGGATTGCCGCCGCGCTCGAGATAGCGGTCGCCGCTTACGTTGAAATCCTTGGTGGTATACTCGAAGCCGACTTTCTTGGCCACCGTCTCAAGTACCTTCAGGCCTTCAGCTACAACTTCCGGCCCAGTCCCGTCGCCGCCGATAACAGCAATTCGCATCACGATATAATCCTTTCGATTGATTTGTTAAAAAATTTTGTAAAATTTTAAAATGTGCACTCCACGCGACAGTCGCTGCGCGGTTTTGCTTTGGGTGGCATGGTCCCTTAGGGACCATGTGTTTTTCAGCCTGCTCCAAGCCACCACGGCACAGGTTACAAACCCGTGCCGCCTGCGGAAATTCCAATATCCAAAGCGCAATACTGTAGCGATTGCCCCCCCGACTGACAAGGCCGGAGGCGCTTTATTTTTCGCGGCAACGGGAAAATCCCTGTTGTCGGGTGGCACAGGCTTGCCCCAAGGGGGTTTGCAACCCCCTTGGGGCAAGCCTGTGCAAATTCCCACGATACTGGGTGGTCCCCTGGGGAAAAGATCGATTCACAATTTCTACGCCATCCCTTTTTCAAAACCACCCAACATACCATTCGCCGTCGTATGTCTATCTTTCATGGCCATCGGCTTCGCCGCTGACCATGCCACCCGATATTCTCTTCTGGGCCAATCATGGCGACCCCTTCGGTGTCGCCATGCCACCCAACAATTGCAATTTCTACGCCACCCGACAGTTTTTCCAAGTCCCTTTGTTGTTTCCGTTGTTGGGTGGTATGGTCCCCTGGGGACCATGTGTTTTTCGGCCGCATAGGGGCTTTCACGTGGGTGCAAGCACCCACCCTACGGCTCCCGCCCTTGTTGTTCCCGTTTTGCCGCTTCTTGTTGTTTCTGTTTCAGGTTGTTCCCGGTTCCTGGTTCCCAGTTCCCGTTGTTCCCTGTTTTTTTACCCGGGCGAAGGCGTTCATTGCTTTGTCGATGTCGTCGCGGCTGTGGGCTGCGGAGATTTGTACTCGTATGCGGGCTTTGCCTTTGGGCACTACCGGGTAGCAGAAGCCGATTACGTATATTCCTTCGTCCAGCAGCATCGAGGCCATCTTCGTCGCCAGTGTCGCTTCGCCGAGCATGATCGGCACGATGGGGTGGTCGCCGGCTGGAATGTCGAATCCGCGGTCAGCCATGCCTTGGCGGAAGTATTGGGTGTTGTCGGCGAGCCTGTCTCGCAGTTCGGTGGATTCGGCGAGGATATCCAGCACCGCCAGCGACGTAGCTGCGATAGCCGGTGCCAGCGTGTTGCTGAACAGGTAAGGCCGGCTTCGCTGGCGGAGCAGTTCGACGATTTCCCGCCTGCCGGTGGTGAATCCGCCCGACGCCCCGCCCAACGCCTTGCCAAGTGTGCTGGTGATGATGTCCACTCTGCCCATCACGTCGTTATACTCGTGCGTGCCGCGGCCGGTCTTGCCGATGAAGCCCGTCGCGTGGGAATCGTCGACCATGACGGCAGCGTCGTATTTCTCCGCCAGGTCGCAAATAGCCGCCAGCGGCGCGATCGAACCGTCCATCGAGAACACGCCGTCGGTGGCTATCAGGCGCGTCCGGGCGTCGGAGGCTTCTTTGAGCCGGGCTTCGAGATCGGCCATGTCGGCGTTTTTGTATCGCAGCCGCCGGGCCTTGCACAGGCGTATGCCGTCGATAATGCTCGCGTGGTTAAGCTCGTCGGAAATCACCGCGTCTTCCGGGCCTAGCAGCGTCTCGAACAGCCCGCCGTTGGCGTCGAAACACGAGCTGTAAAGTATCGTGTCCTCCGTGCCGAGAAATTCGCTGAGCTTCGCTTCGAGTTGCTTGTGAAGCTCTTGCGTGCCGCAGATGAACCGCACCGACGACAGGCCATAGCCCCAGCGCTCGTAGCTTGCGCGGGCAGCGGCGATTACGCGCGAATCGCCGGCTAGGCCGAGGTAGTTGTTCGCGCAGAAGTTCAGCACCTCCCTCCCGCCGACCACGGCGATATGCGAACCTTGGGCGGTAGACAGAACTCGCTCTTCCTTATAAAGCCCAGCCTCGTGGATTTCCGCAAGACTCGAGGCTACGTGTTTTTTCATCGCGTCATACATAGTGATTTCCTAATTCGTGTTATTCCACCCAACATTGGTCATTTCTGTATCTCTCTTTTCCCCAGGGGACCACCCGATATCGTGGGAGACAGAAAACACATGGTCCCCAGGGGACCATGCCACCCAAACATAATTTTCGGTATACAACGAGTTGTATAGTATTCCGTCCCGGAAAAAAATGATGGGTGCCGTGGCGGGAAGCGAAGCGACAGCCACGACGTAACTATTGCGATAAAGCCCCCTGGGGGGCACCCATCAAATTTCACAGAGACGTAGTAATAGCCTGCAGCCTACTCCGCCCAGTTCAGTATCACTTTGCCGCTTTTGCCGGATCGCATTACTTCAAAGCCTTTTTCGAATTCGGTGTAATGGAATCGGTGTGTTATTACTGGGCTGATGTCCAGGCCGCTCTGGATCATGGATGTCATTTTGTACCAGGTTTCGTACATCTCCCGGCCGTAGATGCCCTTAATCGTCAAGCCGTTAAAAACAACCGTGTTCCAGTCGATTGCCGTTTCCGGCAGAATGCCCAGCATGGCGATTTTGCCGCCGTGACACATGTTCTTCAGCATGTCGCCAAACGCAGCCGGGCTGCCGGACATTTCCATCCCGACGTCGAAACCCTCCTGCATGCCGAGGGTCTTCTGCACGTCGGACAGGGTTTCGCTGCGGGAATCCATCGCCAGCGTTACGCCCATTTTTTTCGCGAGCCCAAGGCGGTACGGATTGATGTCTGTAATGACGACGTGTCGCGCCCCGCAGTGCCTGGCGATGGCTGCAGCCATTATGCCGATCGGCCCAGCACCGGTAATCAGCACGTCTTCGCCGAGGCAGTCGAACGACAGGGCGGTGTGGGTCGCGTTGCCCAGCGGGTCGAAGCAACTGATGACATCCAGCGGAATGTTCGGATCAGCCGGCCAGACGTTGGTAACGGGGATGCAGAGGTACTCGGCGAACGCGCCGTCGCGGTTGACGCCCACGCCGGAGGTATGGGCGCAGAGGTGCCGCCGCCCGGCAAGGCAGTTGCGGCAACGCCCGCAGACCAGGTGCCCTTCGCCGCTGACGAGGTCGCCGCGACGATAATCGTGCACGTTCTCGCCAACGCACTCAATCCTGCCGACAAACTCATGGCCGACGTGCATCGGTACGGGTATTGTCTTTTGCGCCCACTCGTCCCAGTTCCAGATATGCACGTCCGTGCCGCAGATGCTCGTCTTGAGAATCTTTATCAGCACGTCGTTATTGCCGACCTCGGGAATCGGGATATCCTGCAACCAGAGGCCTTCTGTCGGTTTAGCTTTAACCAATGCCTTCATAGTTTTCATTGCGACGTCCTTTTTTAGAAAACCTGTCCTTCGGGAAAGCGCGTGGGCGGGAGCACCCACCCTACAGTTTCTTAATCAATATTTGCCGGGTGCCATGCTTCTGCTTGCAGAAGCATGTAAATCGCACGGATTACCGACATCGTGGCTGAAAGCTTCGCTTCCCGCCACGGCACCCACCAATCAAAATAAAATAGTGGGGTAGCACAGGCTTGCCCCAAGGGGGTTTGTAACCTGTACAAATTCCCACGATATCGGGTGGTCCCCTAGGGAAAAGATCGATTCACAATTTCTGCGCCATCCCTTTCTCAAAACCACCCAACATACCACCTGCCATCGTGTATCTATCTTTTCCCTAGGGGACCACCCGACGCGTTTTCTTACCACATGCTTCTGCAAGCAGAAGCATGGCACCCAACTTTTTTTCGGATAGAGTACGCGCTGGGTTATTATCGGTTTCTAGTCCTGCGACTTCAAAAAATCTTCGTAGGTGCCGGCGTCCATCAGGCCGGCCAGGTCGGCTTCGTCGTTGATGGAGATTTTGAACATCCATCCGCCGGCGTAGCAGTCGTTGTTGACCAATGCCGGATCGTCGTCGAGGTCGTTATTGACTTCGGTAATCTTGCCGGTTACAGGCGCGTAGATGCTGGCGGCAGCCTTGGCCGATTCCAACGCGATGGCCTCGTCGCCCTTGGCAAACTCCTTGTCAACATCCGGCAGATCGACGAATACGATATCGCCCAGCGCGTTCTGCGCATGGTTGGTAATGCCCACCGTCGCTACAGAGTTTTCAACCTTTACCCATTCATGTTCCGACGTGTACAGCAAATCCTTTGGTACCATTAGTTACTACTCCAATTTTCAAGTTACGTTTAAATACAAAAACGCGTGGGTGCAAGTACCCACCCTACAATAATTTGTGCAGCTTTTGCAAGACACCTTCATATTCATTTTCGCTGAAGCAGAACTGCAATTCCGTGAAGTTCGACCGCAGCGATTTGACTTTATCGGTAACGTCGGCGTTATCGGCTATCACGTCGTGGATCAGCCCAGCCAGCGTTTTGAAATCGTCCTGGCCCATGCCGAAGCGGGTCATTTCCGAAACGCCCATCCGCAGCGCGCCCGAGGCAGTGAAACTTTCCTCGTCCGGGCAAGCCTGGTAATTGCAGATGATGTTGTTAGCTTCGAGCCGCTCGGCGATTTCCGGCCCGTGGGCGTAGCCGACGTGGATAATCACCTGGTGCGTCTGGGTATACGAAATTTCCGAGTCGCCGGCGACGTTCAGCCCGGTATCCGCCAGCGCTTTGGCGAAGGCCTTGGCGTTGGCGATGACCTTCGGCTGATATTCTTCCTTGAAGTGGTTCATCTCGTAGACGCTCATCAATAGCCCGACCATCGTGCCGAGATGATGATTGCTCACCGCGCCGGGGAACGTCCTGCGGCGGACAGCCTCCCAAAGCTCGTAACGCTCCTGATCCTCGGTAAATCGCCCGCCGATGACCCCGCGCTGCGTTCCGAAGAACGTCTTGTGCGTCGAGCCGGTAACGAGGTCGGCTCCTTCTTCGAATGGCATCTGGAAGTGCGGGCCGATCAGCCCCAGCACGTGGGCCATGTCGTACATCACCACCGAGTCGATATTGGCAGCCGTCAGGAATTGGCGGATTTCCGCGACGGGTTCGGTGTGCAGCACCATGCTCTTGCCGAGGATGATAAGCTCCGGGCGGTACTCGTCGATAAGCTTCAACGCAGCCGGGACGTCGATTTTGTATTGGTTTTCCGGCAGCACGGGGAAATTCACCACGGCAGGCCGCTCGGTTCGTGGGTCTCGGCTGACGAAGTCCCGCAGTGCGCCCATCGGCTGGCTGGAGAGGTGTCCGCCCTTGCCGATGTGATTGTTCATCACCTGCCGCATCCGCCGCTGCTCGATTTTGCGGTCGGTGCGATTGATGTAGTCCACCATGGCGCTGAAGACGGTGGCGTTGGCCATCTGCCCGCTGATGAGGCGGGTTTCGGCCTCCGCACAGCCGAGGTAATCCAGCATCTCGGCTTCCAGTGTCCGCTCGACCTCGTCGATGAATCCCGTGCCCTGGTAGTAGAAAATGTCCGCGTCGTAGAAGGCTTTGGACTTTTTGTGTTCGGCGTATCGGCCGGCTGGGTCCATGACGCTAAGCAGCCGGGCCATCGGCGAGATCGTCATTTCCGAGGGTATAAGATTGATGCATTCGCGCTGCCGCCAGACGGTATTGGCCAGGGCTTTGTCCAGCAGGTGTTTGACCTTGGCTGGCCCGGTCGGCAGGGGGGCAGCCGGTAGTTGGAAGTCGTGGATAATCGGCCTGGCGAAAGGCGGCGCTTCGGAACGCATGTGATACTTAACGGTAACGGCTGGGACAGTTTTGTCGCGGATGTCCACGGTGAGCGGCTGATTCTCGTAAATGTCGCTGTCGATGTAAGCCAGGCAAATCGACCGGAGTTGGTGCTCATCAGTCTGCCGGCTTGACAGGCCCACACCCTGCGAACCCCACAGCGGAACCATCGTGCCACTGGTGATATAGCCGACGTGCTTGCCGTCGTGTGTAACTTTCGCCCCGGCCCGGGCTACGCCGCGCCCAGCCAGCGCGACAGGCGCGATTTTGCGGGGCAGGTCGGCGATGAGCGACGTATCGCGGCGCATGATTTTTTTGAGTGCTTCGTATTGCCATCCGAGGGCGGCTTTGCCGATGAAGTCGCCCTTGAGGGGCGAGAAGCTCACGGCGAATTTCGCCAGCGGCACGGCGCAGATTGGGATTTCGTTCCCCTCGCCATCCAAGCCGAACTCGTGGCCGTAAAGCGGCATGGCGGCTTCGAGGCGCAAAGTGTCCCGCCCGCCAAGCCCCACGGGCGTCGCGCCTTTTGCGATCAATAAATCCCACAGCCCTTCGCCGGCGTCGCGGGGGATAAACAGCTCGAAGCACAGCGGCTCGCCGGTGTAGCCGGTTCGCCCGACCTTGACGGTTGCGGCGTTGATGGTAACTTCGCAGAGGCTGTTCCGCGCGGGTTCTGGCATTGGCCCAGCCTCGATGACTTCTTCGAGAATCGCCCGGCTGGTCGGGCCTTGCAGCGACAGCATCACGATTTCGTTGGTGCGGTCGGTCATTTCCACGTCGTCGAATTTCGCCAGTTGCTCCTGGAGGTGTGCCCAGTCTTTCAGGCGGTTGGCGGCATTGACGACCAGCAGGAATTCATCGGCTACGAATCGGTAGAGATACGCGTCGTCGATGGCTCCGCCGGTTTCGTTGGGGATAATCGTATACTGGGCCAGGCCGACGTCGAGGGCCTGGCAGTTATTGGTCAGCACGTGCTGGAGGAATTCCACCGCCCCAGCCCCGCGGACGGCGAATCGTCCCATATGTGAGATATCGAACAAACCAGTTGTCTTACGCGTCGCCAGATGCTCAGCCACGATGCCGGTTGGATATTGGACGGGCATAGCCCAGCCGCCGAACTCGACAACCTTCGCGCCGAGCGCGATGTGGCGGTCGTATAATGGGGTTCGCAGGAGAGAATCCTCTGTCGCAGCCATGGCGGAACCTTTCATTTTCCAGGGACAGTCCGAGATCATCTATATAATCATCGCACCTCTGTCCTGGAACCTGAGAGATAGACCTGTCGGCCTTGCCCCTTCGGTGTTTCAAACCGCCCGATCGGGCATTTGACTGCCCGTCCGGATATTTGAAAGCTCTCCAGAGGATAATTTGCCAGTGTCCTTTTGCCTGAGAGTTTCATCCCGTTTCACGGGATTTGCCCCTTCGGCGGCCTTTCGGCTCTCTCCACTGACGGCAGTCATTGTAATGGCAATATGGAGTATGTCAAGCAACGGAGATTACATTTTCGAGTTGGCGGCGTCAAAATCCGCATCCGGTTGGGTAGCACGGTCTTTTGGGGACAGTGTTTTTTTCCTGGTTCCTGTTTTTACCCGTTTTTTGTAGGCCGGGTCTTGACCCGGCGATTGCATGGCACATGCAACAAGTTCGTCCAATTCGGATTAGCAGCGGTATTTGGTGGCACAGGTTGCAACCCCCTTGGGGGTTGCAACCTGGGTCGTGCCGGGATCGCCGGCAGCCGCGGTGAAAAACACGTTTTCCCAGAGATGTGTAATTGGATGGAATTCATATAAGAAGGCTGTCGCCTTCTTATCGCCGGGTCAAGACCCGGCCTACAAAAAACTGAATTTGGATGCGATTGCCTTGGCCACATTTTCGTGTCGGCGGTGTCAAAATCCGCGCCCGATTTGGCATGGCGGCGATTTATATCCTATATTCCACGTAGCCTGCCTCCGAGTTGCGGGGTTCACCATCCTCAGTCTATAAGGATGGTATCCATCTACCCTCGCCGCGGAGGAGATCCCATGTCCGGAGCTATTGAAATGGCTGCCGGGGCAGTGCCTTTGCCCGCCCAGCCAGTGCAAAACAACACCAGCAATGTCCACAGGGAAAGATCCGTCGAAAGCTACAAGGACGCGCCGGTGGAGGATGTCTCCGCCGAGCGGGTCCAACGGGTCATGATGGCTGAGAACGAAGCAACCGTCGTCCGGGAAGAACCCCCGTCCGACACCCCGCTAACCCAAATCGACATACTCGCCTGATTCTAAACTTCGTGCTTTTTTCTGTACATTTTATCATCCAGAGGCTGCCTGTTTTTGCCGCAGGCAGCCACTTTTTTAATACGCCGGCTATGGCATGCAATGCGTAGGCGTATTTTTTTCTCCTTTTGCGGCAATACACCGTCGCGGATTGCGTTTTCCATTTACGAACGGGGCGTTCCCGTAGCGGCACAGGTGAAGCGTAACTGATTTGTAAGGAGAAAAATTATGAAAAACAACATCACACGAATCATGGCTGTGATTCTCATGGTTGGCGGAATAGCTGCAACCGTGACGTTGGCGGAAAGCGAAGAGCCACAAGGCCCCACAGAGCCGCGGGGCAAAGGAGCCCAACGCCGCGAACGGAGGCATGAAAGGTTCAACGAAGCCGTCAAGCCCACGGAAGAACAGCGAAAGCAGCTGAAGCAGATTTTCAAGACCCACCGCCAGGCAATGAAAAACTGGCGAGAGGAAAACGCCGAAGCCCTGAAGGCTGCCAAAAAGGCTATGCAAGAGGCCCGCGAGTCAAAGGACGAGGCGAAAATCAAAGCAGCCAGGGAAAAATTCAAATCGGTTGTGAAATCTTGTGCTGCCTTGAGGAAGAACCTCGACAAACAACTTGCGGGAGTGTTGTCCGAAGAGCAGATGAAAAAGGTCAAGGCACTTCGCAAAGCCGGTCGCAGGTGGCATAGGCGAGGTCGGCACGGTCATAGGCCGCTGGCTGCATTGCGGCAACTGGATCTGACCGACGACCAGAAGACCAAGGTAAAGGCCATCATGAAAGATGCCCACGAGAAGGTCGAAGCCGTTCTGACCGAAAAGCAGCGGGAAAAGCTCAAGAAGATAAAGACCCGTCGAGGTCCCTTCAGGTCGCTGAACCTGACCGACGACCAGAGAAAAAAGATTCGTGAGATAATGACGGCTGCCCACAAAGAGGCCAAAGACGTAGATTCTCGCGAAAAACGACGGGAAATCATGAAGGCGGCGTTCAAGAAAGTCCGTGATACCGTCCTGACCAAAGAGCAGCAAAAGAAGGCGGACGAACTCCGGGAAAAATTCGAGCGACGCCGGGAAAGGCGCAAACAACGCCGGGAAGACCGCCCCGGCAGAGATATAGAAACGAGGACAGAGACGTAGGCAAAGACAGAGGTCGCGGGCCTGTAGATGATTAGTAATCTGTCTGGGAAAAATGTCGGGCGCATGCTTCTGCTTACAGAAACATGCGCTGCCCGCACAAGATACTTCGACGTGATGGGTTGGCCGTTGGACGGCGAAAGCAGCCGATGGCCAATCCGTTTTTTATAGGCTCCCTAAACTTTTTGAAGTTGCCGGGAGTCTCGGCCTGATTGTTTCTGGCGAACGCGGCGCGGTGAAATACAAGGCCGGCGCGGCAGAATTTTCGCCAGCCGCAGTGCCTCGTAGAGATACTGGGCCTTGCCGCTAAGCCCGATCAGCAGCAGATCGCCGCCGCCGGCTACTTGCCGCTGCCTCAAGAGAATCAGCCCAGCCAGCGCGGCGGTGGTTGTCTCGGAAGTTTTTCGCAGATCCAGAACGACGACCCTTCCGGGGAATTTCGCCCGAATGCCCTGACCCAAGGCTAGCACCGCGGCATGAGTCAGCCGCTCCTCAGTAAACACCAATCTCGAAACGTGACCCGTCACTTTAAACCTCCCTGGAAACTCCCGCGTCACCAATTTCACGGGGCTTCACTTTGATTATACGGCCAAAATCTCAAATCGATTGAAGAGAATATTAAAAATTCTAGAAGAAATCATCAGGCTCTGACACTATCGCGTGCAAGCTGTTCGTTGAATTTTGTTTCCGATATCAGTATGCTGTCGGCTGTGCGATGCCGTGCAACGGGAGCATTTATCATGAAGAAACGCGTTTTAGTCTGTTTGCTGTCGGCTGGGGTGGTAGTGGTTGCCATTTTTGCCATCGAAGCGTTATGCCAGGAGAATCCCGGCGTCAAAACACGGATTCGCACCGGCCAGTCTGGACACAAATTCGAGAAAAAGGTTACCAAGACCATCAAAGGCCAGTATCTGCTTTTTCTGCCGGAACACTACGGCAAAAATGGTGCGAAGTGCCCCTTGATACTGTTTCTGCACGGCTCGGGGGAGCGTGGCTCGAATCTGAGCCTCGTCAAGAAGCTCGGCCCGCCAAAAGTTGCTCCCAACCAGAAAGGTTTTCCGTTTATTGTGCTCTCGCCGCAGTGCCCGGCTGGCAAATGGTGGACCGATGCCGACATAGTGCAGATGGTCATGACAATGCTGGACGATATTTGCGACAAGTATCTGGTAGACCGGGATCGCATTTACCTTACCGGCCTGAGCATGGGCGGGTTCGGCACGTGGGCTTTGGCGCAGCAATACCCGAATCGCTTTGCGGCGATCGCGCCGGTTTGTGGCGGGGGCAATCCGTACCTGGCAAAACGGATCAAGCATATCCCCGTGAGAATCTATCACGGTGCCAAGGACAAAAACGTGCCCCTCCACTTCGCCAAACAAATGGCAGCCGTCCTCAAACAAATTGGCGGAACCGTGCAGTTGTTCGTGTTTCCGACGCGCGGGCACAATGTCTGGACACCTACTTACAGCAACGGCAAGCTCTACGAATGGTTTCTGCAGCACCGCCGTACCCCGACAAAATCGAAAACCTCCAAACCAGCGGCTGGTAAAAAAATCAAACCTGCTGCCACACCCGACAAGAAAAACAAATAGCCGACATCGGAGTCAAAATTCAATGAAAGACCTTATCCAAAAACGATTTGCCGAAAATATCGTCGCTGTAACCGCTACTGCCGACCATCTTGCCGGACCAATTGTTGCCGCTGCGGAGATGATTATCGAATCGTACCGCAACGGTGGCGGCGTTTTCACATTCGGTAATGGCGGGTCGGCTGCCGACGCCCAACACATCGCCGGCGAACTGGTTGGGCGATTCCTGCTGGAACGTCCCGGGTTCAAGGCCCAGGCACTGACCGCCGATGCATCCGTGCTGACTAGCCTGGCTAATGATTACACCTACGAGATGATCTTCGCCAGCCAGCTCCAAGCCAACGCCAGGCCCGGTGACGTCGCCATTGGACTCAGCACATCCGGTAATAGCCCAAATGTTGTCGCTGCCCTGGAATACGCTCATAGCAATAATATTAAAACTGTCGCCATTACCGGCGAGGGTGGTGGAAAGTGTGCCGCCGTTGCTGATGTCCTACTGGATATTTCTGCAACCGATACTCCACGCATTCAGGAAGCCGGCACGGTAGTCTATCATATCCTCTGCGAACTTATAGAAGCCAGCCTCTCAGCAAACAGTTAATGGGAACCCTGAGGCATGTGCGTGATGGGGTGTTTCTTTTTGAATCTTGACCAACAAACATCCTCTGGATGTTTTTATACTTATTATCTATATATAAAAAAGTAGTAGTATATATAGGTCCTGTTAATTGTGTTGGCTTTGCACCCTCATTACCATAACCCCATTAAATACAAACAGTTAAACAGAAAACACCCCCTCTTCCCGCGGTGGACAACCTGTTTATAATCGATATTTCAATTGTTGTCTCTTCAATTAAAGCTGACAGGTAATTGTATGTAGCCGTTGTTTTGGTGAGTTGCGGTTCACAGCCGTAATATTTCCAACACAGAACCAAAAGGTTATCCACAACGTTTACACGGCAAACTGTTGATAATTTAGCCGTTTCATCTACCGGGATCTTAAAGTCCTACTTGGATATCTTCTGTCAGTTTGTCCAGAGTTGCCTGAAATTGAGGGTCTTTTGCGCGGGTAGTTTCGACAGTTTTGTTTGCATGCATAACAGTGGTATGGTCTCGGCCGCCAAAATACCCGCCGATTTCCTCCAGGCTATGTCGCGTAAGATTCCTGGCGAGGTACATGCATATCTGGCGCGGCCAGGCGATTGACCGTGTACGTTTTTTGGATTGCAGGTCGATCAGCCGAATGTTGAAGCGGGTGGTTACAACATTGAGAATATCGTCGATGGTGATTTCCCGTCGCGTGGGTGTGGAATCGCCGCCGAGGGCTTCTTCCGCCAGGGACAGGTCGATAGGCCGATCCGCAACTTGTGCCAACATGGCGACCTTGGCGACGGCGCCTTCCAATTCGCGGGTGTTGGAATCTATCGTGCCGGCGATGAAACAGGTAACATCTTCCGGCAGGTCGATATTTCGCTGCAGGGCCTTCTTGCGGAGGATGGCGACGCGGGTTTCGTAGCAGGGGCGACTTATCCGTGTAACCAGGCCCCAGTTGAAGCGGCTGATCAACCGGTCTTCCAGCGACGTATCGTGCGGGCTGCGGTCGGAGGTCAGGATAATCTGTTTTTGCGATTGGTATAGCGTGTTGAATGTATGGAAGAATTCTTCCTGGCTTTGTTCGTGGTCGGCGAGGAACTGGATGTCGTCGATCGCCAGCATGTCCACGTGGCGGTAGCGATATCGGAACTCGTGCAGGTCGCCTTTGCTGACGGCTTCGATGAAATCGTTCACAAACGCCTCGCAACTGAGGAATTTGATTTTCGTTTCCGGGAAAGTCTGCAATATCTGGTGGCAGGCTGCCTGGAGCAGGTGGGTCTTGCCCAAACCGCTGGAGCCGTGAAGAAACAGCGGATTGTAAGTCTTGCCGGGGCTGTCACTTATAGCGGAACATGCCGCGTGGGCCAACCGATTGCAAGGCCCGGTAACAAAACTTTTGAAGGTGTAATCGCTGTTGAAGTTATCGGCGTCTTCGGTGGACATAAATGTTTGGGCGACGGCTTGGTTAAGTTCTGCATCTTCGGCAGCGCGTTGCGATTTTGTAAGGAAGCAGACGCCCACAAGTCGGCCGGTGGCGTGTTGTGCGGCGTCGGTGAACAATCGGGCTGCGTGCTTGCGGCAGTAGTCCTGCTCCTTCGGGCCTGGCGCTTCGATTTCCAGCAGGCCGTGCTCGAGTGAAATCGGCTGGAGCTGGGTGAACCACGGGCGGATGATGTTTCCTCCGTTTGCGACGACTTCCTGAATAATTTTCTGCCACAGTGAGCGATCTGTCGAAACCATTAAGCTACCCTTCAAAATAGCGAGCGGCGCGCGACAACCCGCGATTAGTAAAACTGATGGTAAATACAAAGCCGAATTGCTATCCGTAGCGCACTGCCGAGCGTCCCTTGCCGAAACCCATACCCATCACGACCGACCGAGTGTACTTCGCAGCCGGTGGCGTGTCAAAATCAAAACGCCAAAAAGATAAAGATATCCACAAAAAACAAACCCACAAACTATCCACAACCCAAACACAGCCAAAAACCACTGTTTTGAGGCGAATTCAGAGCAAAAACCAAGCCCAACCAAAATAATGCACATACACACAGACGTGAGTATGCGTGGGCAGAAGCACCCATCTACCCCAGATACTTGGGTGGCATGGCGACACCGCAGAGGTCACCATGATGAATGGCGCACAACATCCGACATTTTTCCTCTGACGGGCTACTGGCGCTTCGCCTCGATTACGATATCGCTGGCCTCGTCTTTCCCGCCGTTGTCTTTCAGGTTTCTCCCGACACTGTACAGTAAAAATCCTTTGTCCTGGGTCTTGTAAATCAGCGGCTTACCGGAAAACCGGTCTGCCGGGATTGTCTTCAGATATGCCGGCGACAACTCCGCGAGCTTTTGAGGATACGCACCCTTCTCGGCTTTGTGCGCCGCCAGCGCCAACGCAACGCCAACAAGCTCGTCATGCATAATCTGGGATTCCTGAAGCTCGATCAGTCCGCCCACAGAAAAAAGCATGATTGACCCGCGAAAAGAAGAAAACAACACCGCAATAGTGAGGTTAGCCATATCTTGTGTGATTTGTTTGTGTTCCTGCGGTTTTGATTTCTTGGCTTTGTCAATAAGAGCATTGAGTTCGGTAACGCCAGGCCCTTCGGGCCAAGGTCCTTTGATCCTACTGTAATCAGCCACCAGCTTCTGTATTTCCTTGTCAAATTTTGTTTGAGCCAGTTTCCTCTCAGAAGCATTTGGAAGACGAAATATTTTCACTTGCCTGTCATACCGGCTATTTATCGTTCGTAATACTTCGTTCCAGTCGATCATGTTTAGTAGCGCCTCTATTTTCTGGGCTCTGTCGAAACCAAATAGATGGCATGGCTGACCTCCCTTGGCGATAAATAAAAGCATCTCCAAGGCAAATAGTCGTTCGTTTTGCATCGCGGGGAAAAAATTCCACCGCGGCAGCTCGTTATATTCCGCGAGAAACCGCTTTGCTTGTTTTGCCGTCAATTTGCCGCTGACAGCTACTTTCGCCATATGATAACGGGCGAACAGGTTTATCCAAAGTCCATCTAAATAATCATGGAGCAAAGATCCCTGACCGATGTGTCGGCCCATTTTTTGAACGGACAACAAATCTGCCCACATACCCTCGATATCACCGGAACCAGATTTAAGCATAGCACGGCAAGTCATCGTTTTGGCAAAAAGTCGGACATAACAAGAAGAACCTATGTTGTTTGCAAATAATGGAGCGAAATCAGACGCCGCTATCACAGGAGCAAAATCAGATGTTGCCATCAAAGGCGCAAAATACCTGGGGCGTTGCGCAGCCTTTTGCGCCAAGGCCAGCGACTTTTCATTCGCCTTGAGCCAGCCGACGATTATCGGACAATCCTTCGCGACCCACGGCCCATTCAAAGCCGTGTCAAACTCTTTATCAACGTTTTGTGGTTGTTTGGTTATACAGCTATAATCATGCAGGCTTACGAAATACTCGCCCTTGGCAGGAAGCGGTTCTATTCCCAGCCTCTTGAACAGTTTGTCTCGCACCTTTTCGTGGATCATGCCCGGCCCGAATGCCTTCAGTAGCGGCACGAACGCGTTATTATCTTTCGTAACTCCCTTACCGTACTTGTTGTTGAGATACGCCAGGTAATTGACGGTGCCGTCTTCGTTAACCGGCCTGAAAATGTATGTCGTCTCCCTGGCAATGGTGATGTTCAGCTTAGCCGGCGGCACTTCGGCAGTCGTGACTGCCGGACCATACCCAAAGTAGCGCACCTGGTTGGTGAGGAGTGGGGACGGTGGAGGTGTTACCAGCACCGGCTCGGGAATTTCAATCGGAATATACGAATCCGGGGGTATCTTGAGCGTACTAGGCCCCATGATAAAATCGATTATCCGGCCGCTGTTCAAACACATGGCTAAGCCAAGGACCATCAAACCAAGCCCCCACACCAAGCGACACACAGGTTTCCGCAGAAAACTACGCATTTTCAAATTTCCTTTCCGTATGCGGTACTATCGAATGCCGCCCGCCGTAATGAACCCCCTGGGGGGCACCCGATGGTTGTTAAAATTACAAATTCCCATGATGTCGGGTGGCCCCCAGGGGGAAAGAGCGATTCACAATTTCTACGCCATCCCTTGCTCAAAACCACCCAACATACCATTTGCCGTCGTGTATCTATCTTTTCCCTAGGGGACCACCCGATATTTTTTTCTGGGCCAATCATGGCGACCCCTGCGGTGTCGCCATGCCACCCAACATCGTGGCTGTCGCTTCGCTTTCCGCCACGGCACCCCGCCCGCTACCAATTAATCGAATCTTGTAACCGCTGGTGATGCTACGCCGTTTTGGCCTTTGGCGGTGTTGTTGGGTTTCCATTGTCGGCGCTTGTTCTGTGACGGCGCGATCTTGCGGGGCCGCAGCTTCAGGAATTTTTGATCGCCCAGCAACTCTTGCAATGCGTTCATCAAGTCGCGGGATGGCGTTACGCTGTACTGCGAGCCGGCCCGGATTTCAGCCGTTACGCTTGGCTGGGACGTTGGCCTTGCGAACAGGTGCAGCGGCAGGTTGCCCTTGTGGGCCTGCGCCGCTTCCAGAAGACTGCCGGAAAGTTTTTTGCCTGCGCCCGGCGGCAGAATAATATCCACCCTGCCGGTGAATTTCTCCAGCGCCTGGTCGATGGGCAGAACCTCATCGACGATAATCTGTGCCCGGTCGCGCGAGCGGTCCAGCGTGCCGGTGATGAATACCATGTTTTCCGGCTTGAGCATCTCGGCGCAGGCTTCGTACGTTCGCGGGAAAACCACGGCCTCGTGCTTGCCGGTGAGGTCTTCGAGGGTAAGCATCGCCATCTTCTGGCCCTTGGCCTTGGTGATGGTCTGGCGAACCTGCATAATCATGCAGCCGACGCGGATGTTGGCGTCGTGGCCGTGGCGTTCCAGCGAAGCCAGCGACACGCCCACCGGGTACGATAAACTTTCCAGCTCCCGGCCGTAGCGGACTAGCGGATGGCTGGAGACATAAAAGCCGATGGTGCTTTTCTCGGCGGCGAGCAGTTCCGACTCGCTCCAGGCGTCGACATTCGGGAATTGCGGGCCTGGCGTTTCGGCTCCGTCGTCGTCGTCCCCGCCGAAGAGGTTCATCTGCCCGCTCTTGCGATTGACGGCGGCGGCTTTGCCCAGGTCGATTGCCTTGTCCACCGCGGCTATCATGGCTGCGCGATGTGCGCCGAGCGAGTCGAACGCGCCGCACTTTATCAACGCCTCGATCGCGCCCTTGTTGACAGCCCGGCTGTCTACGAATTCGCAGAAATGGTACAGGTCGCGGAACGGCCCGAACTCCTCGCGAGCAGCCACGATTGCCTTTACCGCGTTGTGCCCGACGCCTTTGACCCCAGCCAAGCCGAAGCGTACCGTCTCGCCGTCGACGGAGAAGTCTGCGCCGCAGGTGTTGATGTTCGGCGGGGCGACCTTGATTTTCATGCGTTCGGCGTCGGCCATGTATTGGACTACTTTGTCCGTGTCGCTGCATTCGAAAGTCAGCGTCGCCGCCAGGAATTCCCGCGGGTAGTGCTTCTTGAAGTAGGCGGTCTGGTAGGCCACGATCGCGTAACGCGTGGAGTGGGCCTTGTTGAAGCCGTAACCGGCGAACTTGAGAATCAGGTCGAACAGCTCGTTGGCGTCCTGCTCGGAAATGCCGTTTTCCTTCGCACCGTCCATGAAGTTCGGCCGCTCGGCATTGATGGTTTTTTTCTTCTTCTTGGATATCGCCTTAATCAGCGTAAGCGCGCGGTTCAGCGGCAGTTTGCCCAGGCGGTTGAGCACCTGCATGACCTGCTCCTGATAGCACATGATTCCGTACGTCTCAGCCAGCAGATCGTCCACCAGTTCGTGGACGGGCGGAACTTTCTCCGTACCGTTTTTCCGCGCGCAATAGCTGGGAATAAGCTCCATCGGCCCAGGCCGGTACATGGCATTGGCGGCGATGAGGTCGGTAAGCTTCGTCGGCTGCATTTGGCCGAGAATGCCCTTCATGCCGTCCGATTCAAACTGGAACACGCCGTCGGTGTGCCCGTTGCGGAACAACTCGAATACGCTGTCGTCGTCCAGCGGGATTCTCTCCGGGTCGACGTCTTTGCCGATGCTGGCCTGCACCAGTTCGCGCGCCCGCTGGATAATCGTCAGCGTCCGCAGGCCGAGGAAGTCCATCTTCATCAAGCCGGCTTTTTCGCAGGTCGGCCCGTCCCACTGGGTCAGCATGTCGTCGCTGTCTTTGATGTTCGCCAGCGGCACGATATTTTCCAGCGGCGTGTCGGCTACGATGATGCCCGCAGCGTGCACGCCGACGTGGCGGCAGAGGCCTTCGAGGCGTTGGCCAATGTCGAACATGCGCTTGACGCGCGCGTCGTTGTCGTAAAGTTTTTTGAGTTCCGGCTCCTGTTTGAGAGCCTTCTTGAGCGTAATTTTCAGGTCGGTGGGCACGAGCTTGCAGATGGTGTCCACTTCGCCGAGCGGGACGTCCAGCACTCTGCCGACGTCGCGGAGCACCGCCTTGGCCTTGAGCGTTCCGTAAGTGATAATCTGCGCGACCTGCCCGTATTTTTCGCGGACGTATTGGATGACCTTCTGCCGGCCTTCCTGGCAGATGTCGATGTCAATGTCAGGCGCTTCCTGCCGGGCCGGGTCGGTGAAGCGCTCGAACAGCAGGCCGTACTGAAGCGGATCGACCTCGGCGATTTTCAGCACGTAGGCAAGCAACGCCGAGACCGCGCTGCCGCGAGGGGCGGAGGGAATGTTATTGTCCCGGGCATACTCGACCATGTCGTTGACGATCAGGAAGTAGCTGCTGTAGCCCTTGTCGGCGATTACCTGCAACTCCCAGTCGAGCCGCTCGGCGTATTCTTCCGGTATGTCCTTGTCGGCGAACCGCTCAGCCAGGCCGGCTTCGGCAATTTCGCGGAGATACTTGTCGTCGGTTTTGCCTGCCGGCACGTCGAACTTCGGCAGATATTCCTTGGAGAAATCCAGCTTCACGTCGCACATTTCGGCGATTTTCAGCGTGTTGTCGCACGCGCCGGGAAATTCCTTGAGTACTTCGCGCATTTCGCGGGGCGGGCGGAGGTATAACTCCTTGGGATACACCATTTTCGACCGGCCTTCCGCGATGGCCCGCTGGGTGTCTTCCAGGGTTCTGCCGGTCGAAATGCAGGTGAGAATCTCGTGGGCTTCTTTGTCGTCGGCCCGCAGAAAGTGCACGTCGTTTGTGCCGACGAGGCCCACGTCGAGATCGCCGGCGATCTTCACCAAATCGGGATTGATGCGGGTCTGCTCGTCGATGCCCTGGTTCTGCACCTCGATGAAGAATCGGTCTTTGCCGAAGATGTCCTTGTATTGGCCGGCGAGTTCCAGTGCGCGGTCGTATTGGCCGGCCATCAGGGCGTTGGGCACTTCCCCGCCGAGGCAGGCGGTCGTGCAGATAATCCCTTCGGAAAACTCCGCGAGTAACTCTCTGTCCACGCGAGGTTTATAGTAAAATCCCTCCAGAAACGCACGGCTGGATAGTTTCTTGAGGTTCAGGAATCCCGCGTTGTTCATCGCCAGCAGCAGCAGGTGATAGCAGGCGGTCTGCTGGTTGCCCATTGACTTGTCGGTTCGCGTGGTGGGCGAGATGTAGGCCTCGATGCCGAGTATCGGTTTAACGCCGGCAGCCTTGGCGGTGGTGTAGAAATCGGCAGCGCCGTACATGTTGCCGTGGTCGGTGATGGCAAGGCTGTCCATGCCGTGCTCTTTTGCGACCTTTACAAGATTTTCCGTAGTCGCCCCGCCGTCCAGCAGCGAATAGTGCGAGTGCACGTGAAGATGCACAAACCCGTCCCTGGTACCGTTTGTCGCCATATTCCGATTTCCCTGCTGATAATTTTTCAAAATTGCTCAAAATTTTCAAATTCGCTCGAAAACGACACTATACCACCACCAACCAAATCATTCACGAATATATCGCGAGTATCCAGCGCGGTGGCCTGGGAAGGCCACCGCGCTGGGGAGCGAGCGACGGTGTCGCCATGCCACCTAACATTTTTACGAAAATATCCGCGAGTTGACATTGGGCGTAGCGAATGCTATCATTATGATAGCACTCGCACAGGAGATTTTCATATGGCCCAGATACTTGTTCGCAACCTGGAACCGGCTGTCGTTGAACGGCTGAAGGATCGTGCCCATCAGCATGGCCGGTCGCTCCAGAAGGAAGTACTTTGGATTCTCACGCAGACGGCTGGGGTCGGGTTCGACGAAGCCCGTCGGCTGTCCCGGCAGTGGCGTAAACGCTTGGCCGGCCGGGACTTCCCCGACAGTGCCGAACTTCTGCGCGAGGATCGGGATCGATGAAACCCGTCGTGGTCGATGCCAGCGTAGCCGCCAAGTGGTTCTTCCCGGAGGAGCATTCCGAGGCAGCGTTGCGACTGCTGGACGGCAAGCATCGGTTGCTCGGGCCGGATTTGATTCACAGCGAGTTCGGCAATATCACGTGGAAGATTCATCGTCGCGGCTTAATAACAGCTGACGAGGCCGCCGAGATCGTGCAGCAGTTTTTGACGCTTCCCCTGGAAATTCACGGCAGCGAATCCCTGATGGCGACGGCTGTCGAACTGGCGATGACTACGGGCCGGACGGTTTACGACAGCATGTATGTCGCGCTGGCCATCGATCAGGAAGCGATATTCGTAACCGCCGACGAGCGGCTGGTCAATGCCCTGAGCGACGGCCCCCTGGCCCGGCATGTTCGTCTTCTGGGCCGGCGTAAGTAGTCTCGCCGGCGGTGTTGCATGCGGTTCGACCGAATTCGTCGAAGCCCGAAGTTCACCAGCTATTGTTCTACGGGTTCTTCTTTCTTTTTGGGCTTTCGTTTTCGCACTATATCCACAATGCCCATAATCCCACCTATAAAACCAAACATTCTGAGAATACCCGAGAATAATCTAATTTCGCTTATTCGTGTCTCACCCAAATGCCAACTGGCAATATAAATAACAACAGCGATTATGAACACTGTTCCCTTGGGAGTGTGTTTGGAGATGATCCAGAGTACCACAAGACCAATAACAAGAGCTCCAAAACCTATAATCAACAGTATTGTGTTATAATAGTTGGACTTTTTAACAGGATCCCCTGTGATTGACCGAAGCCAATTTGTTTCCCCGTGCAAGCCATCCAGAATTTCTGATAACAATAATTTGAGTTCCGCCTTGTGTTCCACTGTACCAGCCAGTTTGAGTTGTATAACGTTTCGTTTCAGGGGAATTTGGACATTATATGCAACAAACTTTATGCCTTGGATAGTTTCTGGAACTTCAAATGCGTCAAGTTCAAATCCCTGCCATTTCACAGGAAAAATCGATCCTTGGAAGTCCGGGGGCATCTCTTTGAGTTTGGGACGTTCTCTACCCATTACTCCGTGTAATTGCTCGATGAGGAAAATGATGTTAGGCTTATCATCATTCAACTCACCATAGACAAAGGCGTGTGTAATATTTGGATTGGTTGCAGCCCATTGCTGAGTTTTTTGGAATTTTTGGAACCCGTCTGGTAGCCTGAGCGTAAAACCGGCGGCAGTATCTTTGATGGTTTCGCCAATCAAAACAGAAGGAATTCCTACCAGACACATGAAAATGATGGGCAAACGGCATGACAGCAGGCCGATGCGAAGAAATCGTTTGTTTATAAAGTGCATTTTTTTGTTTCCTCATCCAAAGTCGCGATTTTTTACCAAGGCCAGAACAAATCGCTGTGTTCTTTTATGCCTTCCCAGAATCGTTCGAGAAAAATTCCGGCGAGCAGGCCGAAAACCACCGCACCGCCGCCGATTAACATAAGCCCGATTTGCATGGACTCTCCGTCCAGCAGGTATAGCCAGAGCAGCACCCCCGCGAGAGCGCCGACAACAGCACCGCATACGAAATGGATTATAACCTTGAACCAGTCAATCGATTCCATTTTCATTATCCGGGAATTTTATACGGAAATTACGCACCACGCAATCCTTCATGGCGACTGGGTGGCACAGGTTTGTAACCTGTGCTGCTGCGGCCTGGGAAGGCAGCCGCGCTGGGAAGTACCACCCTGGCCCAAATATATTGTTGTTGCGGCTGGTAAGGGTGGTAAAATTGATTAGCCGGGTGGCGAAAATTTTCGCAATATATTACCCCTTCAGGCGTTAAGCGAATTGGACATGGAAACCGAGCAGCTCCGAAAGACGATAGAAAAGGTACAGGCCGGCGATACGGTGGCCTACGAGGCGCTGCTCGCGGCGTACGGTTCGCGTTTGTACGGATATTTTTATCGCGCGACCGGGCACCACCATGACGCGGAGGACTTGCTGAGCGAGTGTACGCTGCGGCTGGTTCGCACGCTTAAAAATTACGATGATCGCGGGCGGTTCGAGCCGTGGCTGTTTCGGATTGCGGCGAATCTGGTGCGAGATCGCATCCGCCGCAGCAAGACACGGCCCAGGCCGATTAGCCTTTCCGTGGAGGACGATAACGGCAAATCGTTCGCCGCGGAACTGCCGGGGGATTGCCCCGCCGCCGATGCCAACGCTCTGGCGGCGGAGGCGTCGTGGGAGGTTCGACAGGCAATGGAATCGCTCGACGAGCCTACCAGGCAGATGATCCTGCTGCGACACTTCGGCGATATGAGTTTCAAGGAGATCGCGAAGGTCTTTGAGTGTCCGTTGGGCACGACGCTGGCGAAGGTGCATCGCGGGCTGGCGAAATTGAGGAAAATTCTGGAAGCGAATAGCTCCAATCATGTCGGTTACGCCGTACCGGCTGGCAATGGTGAGGTAAAATTATGAATATGACTGACGAACAATACGAACGAATCGCACGGTATCTCGACGGCGAGGAGGTTTCTCCGCCGCTGAGTGCGGAGGAGTTGGCGGTTGCCGAGGAAATCGGCCAGGCCGAGACTAAGCTGACGGGGCTGTTGGATGTCGCCCTGCCGGCGGCAGCGGAAGATCGCGCGAAACGTCGGGCGGTAGCCGCAATGGCCGGCCGTCGTCGCGCCAGCCGGGTCGGTCGGGCGTTCGGCGTGGGGCTGTCGATAGCGTCTGCAGCGGCAGTGCTGCTGTTTGCCGTGAATATCTGGCGTGAGACCTTCAGGCCGCCGACGCAGGAACCGCCAACGCCTGTCGTCTCAACGAACGTGTGGGTAAAGGCAATGCAAATCGGAGACAATGACGAATTCGCAATCGAGCTGGACATTCTCGCCGAGCAGTTGGATACTGAAGAAGCGGAAATTGTCGATTTGACGATAGCGGATTCGTCCCCCGCGACGGGCTTCGATAACAGCATGGAATATTTACAGGAAAGCGTCGATAAATTCTGGGATACGAATACAATAACCATATCCGAGGAAATTTGATTTCTTCGCCCCCGAACGAAAGGGAGATGACACGATGAAAAAATGTATCTTTGGGATTCTTGCGATAATGGTTGCCCTGCCGATAGTGCTGGCTGCCCAGGAAACTCCGACGACGGATTCGCAAACCCCCACAGCCCAAAAACCGCCAAGCCGGAAGGCCGAATCGCCCGCGCCTGACGTCAGCCCCGAGGACAGGGACGGGACGCCCGCCCGTCCGCCGCGCTCTAAGCGAGGCTTTCGCCCGCGGCGGCATCGGCATGGCCCGTGGGCACAAGATCGCGACAAGGCATGGTCGCTATCGAAGGAAGACGAAAAGAAGCTCCTGGCGTTTGTGAAAAAATATCACCCTCGGATGTACGAGCGGCTTACGGATCTCCGCCAGGATAATGAGGCCCGTTACAAAAAAGCCCTGAGAAGAATATGGCCGCGGTTTGAAATGTTGATGGCCATGCCCAAGGAAATCCGCGACGCACACATCAAGCAAACCACTTTGAAGGTCGAGTTGTTCAAGACAGCCAAAAAGCTTCATAATACCAAGGACGAAAAAAAGCGATCCGAACTAGTCGCCAAATTGCGGGAGCTGGTTGCCGAGCAGTTCGACATTCAGCAGAAAGTACGACTGTATCGGCTGAAGCAGATGGAGAAGCAGCTCGAACGGCTGGAAAAAGACCTGAAGCAACGTGCGGCGGATCGCGATAAAATTATCGAGAGCCGCCTGGAAAGATATCAAAAACGCCTCAAAAGACGCGATAGCGATTCTCGCTTCCGGCGGCGGCGGGACAAAAGACCGGTCGATGAAGACGCCAAAGAGAAAAAGCCCGAGCCGAAACCAGAATCCCCAGTGTAAAACGATACTCGTGGCTGTATGATGGGCATGCCGGGATATTCGCTCGGCCAGAAGCAGTGGATGGCGAATCACAGGAACCACGTATGTCTATTCTTTCGGCGACGATTTTGTTGATCCTGGTAATGGACCCATTGGGGAATCTGCCGGTGGTAACGGTTGTCATGCAGGATATTCCGGCAAAACGGCGATTCCGCGTGTTGTTGCGGGAGTTGCTGGCTGCTTTGGTCGTGCTGATGATATTCCTGTTGGCGGGGGAGCACTTGCTGGCGGTACTTCATATTTCCAAGCCGGCGTTGGGAATTTCCGGCGGAATTATCCTGTTGTTGATCTCGCTGCGGATGGTTTTTCCAATTCCCGGCCATGGGTTGTACGAGAGCGCCGGCAATGAGCCGTTTATCGTGCCGGTCGCCGTGCCGCTGATTGCCGGGCCATCGACAATGACCGTACTGCTGATTCTCGCCAGCACTTATCCGGGCCGACTTTTGGATTGGGTAATCGCCCTGCTGACCGCCTGGCTGGGCGGCGGCGCGATTCTCCTGCTCAGCGGTTTTCTCCAGCGGATACTTGGCGAAAAAGGTCTCCGGGCCGTCGAACGCCTGATGGGCATGATCCTCATTGTTATCGCCGTGCAGATGTTTCTCGACGGCTTGGGGCAGTTTCTCCAGGGCCAATCACCTCCCGCCGCGGGATAGCAGGCCGGCTTGGCTGAATTGTCGTGGCAACCTAGAATTACAAGAAATATGAATTTGTTGTAATTCGGCATTGACAATTCCCGGGAATTGCGGTTATTCTGGAAATAGGGTAGTGTAAATAAACAGGGTGCCTTATAAAAACATGCGATAGCAGGAGTATTTTGCGTGGCTGGTAACTTATCAACATTTGCGATTGCCGAGATGCTGCACGTTGATCCCGGCTCGGTGGCGAACTGGATTGACCAGGGGCTTCTCAAGGCCCATCGAACTCCCGGAGGTCATCGTCGGGTTGTCGTCGAAGATCTCGTGAAGTTTCTCCGTGAACACAAAATGCCCGTCCCGCCGGAGATCGGCTCGACGCCGGTTCGCATTCTGGTAGTGGACGACGAAGAAGCGGTAGCCAAGCTTATTGCCCGCGCGATTCGCGCCCAGAATTCCGACTATGAGGTTGTCGAGGCCCACGACGGATTCCGGGCCGGCACGATGATCGCGACCATTCGCCCGGATGTGGTAATTCTCGATCTCCGTATGCCCGGCATGGACGGCTACGAGGTCTGCCGGATGATCAAAGCCCAGGAAGCCACCAAACATGCCGAGGTTATCGCCATGACCGCCTTCCCCTCGCCCGAAAGCGAAAAGCGCATCAAAGAATGCGGCGCACGGGTCTGCCTGGCAAAACCCCTGAATCTCGACAACCTCTTGAAAGAAGTCGAAGCGTCGCTGTAGCGGCAGGGGTAACCGGTCAAAAAACTGCGGGCAAGCCGTGTGTTTTTACCCGTTTCTGTAGGCCGGGTCTTGACCCGGCGAAAAAAAGACGGGTGGCATGGCGACACCATAGGGGTCGCCATGATTGGCCCAGAAAAAAATGTCGGGTGGCATGGTCAGCGGCGAAAGCCGATGGCCATGAAAGATAGATACACGACGGCAGATGGTATGTTGGATGGTTTTGAAAAAGGGGTAGCGCAGAAATTGTGAATCAATCTTTCCCCCTGGGGGCAGGCATGGCTATCCCGCAAAAAACGCGGGCTAACCATGCTACCCGATATCGTGGGAAATTGCACAGATTGCAAACTTGTTGCATGTGCCATGCAACCGCCGGGTCAAGACCCGGCCCCCAAGGGGCAGGCCTACGAAAAACTGTTGCTTCGCGGCCTTGAATTGCCCTACTGCTTCAGGAAATTTTGCAGCAGGTCGAAGCCGATTTCCGTCAGGAAACTTTCCGGGTGAAATTGAACCCCTTCCGTGGGATTGGTCTTGCTGCGGATGCCCATAAGCTCGTTTTGGTCAACCGTCCATGCGGTCTGCTCGAACTCGTCGGAAAGGTTGGCTGGATCGACGATCAGGCTGTGATATCGCGTCGCGACAAACGGATTGGGCAAGCCGGCTAACAGGCCTTTGCCGTCGTGGCGAATTTCGCTGGTCTTGCCGTGCATCAGCCGCGGCGCGCGAATGATATCCGCGCCGAACACCTGGCCGATGCTCTGATGCCCGAGACACACTCCCATAATCGGAATCTTGCCGTGGAAGTGGCGGATGAAATCGCAACTCATGCCGGCTTCGTTTGGCGTACACGGGCCTGGCGAGATTATCAGGTGGGTGGGTTTGTCTTCTTCCTCGACGGCTTGCGGGGTTTTCGCGTCGTTGCGATAAACCACGATAGGCCGGTCGCTGTCCAGCTCGCCAATCCGCTGGACAAGGTTGTATGTGAAACTGTCGTAGTTGTCGATGATGACAATCATGTCTGCACCCCGCATTACTGCTTTAGAGGCTCCCTTGTTAAATTGATGGGTGGGTTTCCTCGCAATAGTTACGTCGTGGCTGTCGCTTCGCTCCCGCCACGGCACCCATCATTTTTTTACGGGACGGAATACTAGTCGACGGCGACGACCTCGGTAACTTCGGGCACCTTTTCCTTGAGATGCCGCTCGACACCCATCTTGAGTGTCATCTGCGCACCGGGGCAGCCCTTGCAGGCACCCTGCAAACGCACCGAAACCACTCCGGTTTCTTCGTCCACGCTCACGAGTTCAATATCGCCGCCGTCTGCCTGAAGCATCGGGCGAATCTCCTCAATCAACGGTCTGATTTTGTCTTCCATTGTTTTGTCCTTTGAAAAATTTTTAAATAAAAAACATCACCGGTAAGTCTACATTTCCTCGCACTACACGTCGAGCATTATAGCGACTGGGCGTCGCGGTTTCGACTCTTTTTAAAATCCTGTGCCTCTGCAACCGGGGGTAAATTTTTCAGAATTTCCCTTCCATCATCACGACCAGCAGGTTCCACCAGATATGGCTGGCGGCTGCGACGCCGTAGCCTCGCCAGATAAACAGCACGCCCCACCATATCCCCGCCGTCGCCAGGAACGCGAAGCTGTGCCAGTCGAGGGTTTCCGGGCCTAGCCATTGGGCGGCGGAAAAATGGGCCATGGAAAAAATCACGCCAGAGACCAGGATGATTCCGATAGTGGTAGCCTTTTTCGGCAATTGCAGCAGATCGATCAGCAACAGGGCCGCCACGCCGAAAAAGAACAGCCGGAAGAGGAACTCTTCATATACGCCGGCTCCGACGGCTTCAAGAATGGCGGGCGATACGAGACCCGGCGACTCGGTGGCTCCGACGGCAGCCGGGAGTGCCCGGCAATTTGTTATCCAGTTGATCGCCAGCAGAGGCAGGGTCAGCATCGCCGATTCGACGATCATTCCCGCCGGCGCCCAGAGGTTCGGCCTGTGCGGGTCTTTGTGGGTGAAATGCTGGAAGAGAAGTACCGCTACGATCAGCAACGCCGGCAGATACCGTCCGGTTGCACCGAACGATTCGAGTGCGGCCCGCATGTATTCCGGCACCAGCAGGCGGCTGCCTGTTTGGGCGGAGAAAATCTGGAAGAAAAGCAATAGGGGCAGAATCAGCAGCAGTTGATTCAACGGGCGGCGAATCGACTGCGAGTATGTTTTAATTTCGCTGTCGCTTCTGTGCGGCAGTGCTGATGTGTTGCTGGTCTTCGGCATGGGAGGCTATTTCGGCAGACTATTCGGCAGGGTCAGGTACGGTGCGACGGTTCGGGCAATTCCCGGGCCGATGCCGGGAACTTTCCGCAAATCGGCGACGACGGCAAAGGCGCTTGGCCCGTGGTTCTGGCGATAATGCACGATTCGCCTGGCCCGGGTAACTCCTATGCCGGGTAGCCGGCGCAGCGAAGCGATAGTAGCGATATTTGGGTCCAGCCGCTCCGAAGCGGCGGTGATTTTTACCGTATCCACCGGCGTAGCGACGGTGAACCGCAATTGCCCACGGTTGCCGCCGGCGAGAAACGCTATCGCCCCGGCAGCCAGGATTAACAAGGCTATCCGGTTCGGGTGGGTAAGCCGGAAATCGAACTTCATGGCGGGTTTGTGATTCATGAAGGTAAGTTAATGGTGTCTATGTCTGTGATGGTGATGATTATGATGTTCGTCCTCGACCATGGAATGCCGCAGGCTCAGGAATTCCTTGTATGCAGTTTTTGGGTGTAGGTTCGCCTTACACAGTCCGCCGTTCGGTATGCGGTGTCGCGGGATATCGGCAAGGTCGCCCCAGCAGATGCTTTCGACGTATGGCTTGGACCTCGCGAGCCTGACGACAGCCTGCATCCATTCCGCCTGGAGGCGTTCCGACCACGGGGCATGCCACGCGCCGGCTTTTGCAACCGGCATTCGTCCGCCCCAGAAGTCGGCGGGGTCGGACTGTGGGCTGGACGGTACGGAGCAGGCGGTAATATGCACCGCCTTGCCGTGGGGTATGAACATGTCCAGCATCCCGCTGATTTGCATGAGGTCTCGCACGAAATGCCCGTCGGTGGGAATTCCCATTTGCAGCGACAAGCCGAACGCGTCGAATTTCATGTCCGCCTGATAAGCCATATCCGCATACAGCAGCGGCGGAATGGTTCGCTGATTGCGGGCGTAATATTCGCCCCAGGGCATGGTGATGTCGATCATGACCTGGCTGTCGGGGGCCATTTTCTTGACGAGTTGGCAACTGGTGCGGGTCAGCTCGGAAATCTGGTCGAAACTGAGATTAAAGGTATTTACCGCAGCCAGCCCGCTGGTGACGTTCCAGACCTTTACCCGGCTGGCGTATCGTTCCACGAGCCGCTGGATATGGGCATAAACGAGCTTCCGAAGCGCGTCGAAGTCGTTTTTCCACACAGTCAGCCATTCCGGCAGAACGTTCGGCTCAAAGCACAGCAGCGGCCCGGCGTGGATAGCCTTGTTTTCTCGGGTGGCCCAGTTTATCCATTCGTCGATATGGGAGTACTCGTGAACCCGTTCCTGGGCTTCGGTGTGGCACCAGTGGGTGGGAATGTGGACGAAGTCAAACTCCTTGGCCAGCAGATCGCGGTAGGCCGGCTGGTCGGTATAGAGATTGACCGCCGTGCCGAATTTCATGTCTGTTTTTGCCCGGCGTGTGCGTTTCTGGTATAGCAGGTCGGCATGGAACAAGGCCATCTTTTCGCCAAGCAGCAGCGCCTGGTTCAGAACCTTGTCCGCTATTATCGCCGCTGCCGCAGGGTCGGAAACGTCGGTGCACATGGCTTCGACGAATTGTCTGCGTATCTGGTCAAATTCCTGGTTAAGATCGCCGGTGTCGGCATAGTCGAACAATGCCCAATCTTCCCGCTTGCGATATAGCCGCATGATTTGCGCCCGCGCCAGTTCCAGGTTCAGGTTATATGGCTTGGAGCGTTTTGGCAGGCGGGTGGTTCCCATCAGGTATTTGCCGGCCGGCCCGCTGGGCCAGAGCAGCATCAGGCCGCACGCGCCGGGAGACTGCTTCATGCAGGAAATCTCGTTCCCGGAGGCGACCAGGTCTGCCCGGATTGGAATCTCGTCCTGGGCGAAGACGTACGCGCCAGCCAGGTCGATATCTTCGGCTTGTTTTCCTTCGACAAAAGCTTCGAATCGCAACATTGATTACTATTCCATTCTTTAAACCGTCTTCCCGGAGCGTAACATTACGGTACCGGCCGGAAACAGAAAGATTCTACCGTTTTGGCACGGTCTTTGGAAGTGTATGTTTGCGAAATAAAGCACACAAATGAGAATCAGCCGTCCAGGGCGGCGCTGATGTCGTGGTCGAACCGTTCCAGCGGGCAGCCGTCGCATCGGGGGCGGGGTTTGCAATGACGGGCACCCACGGCGACGAATTGGGCATGAAAATCGTTCCACAACTCCACGTCCGTCGGCAGAGACGATTCGCACAATTCCTTGATGGATTCGTAGGTGTCCTCCGGCGAAATAAGCCCGTGCCGCAGGAGAATCCGCCCTGTATACGCGTCGACGACGAAAGTAGGCTTGCCGGCGGCGTAGAGGATTATGCTGTCGGCGGTCTCCGGGCCAATGCCGTTGACCCCAAGCAGCTCAACCCGCAGCGTTTCGACCGAGCGGTCAAGAAACGCTTCGATGTCGTCGCCGTATTCCGCGTATACCTTCGCGATGAAATTCTTCAGCCGCTTTGCCTTGATGTTGTAATAGCCCGCCGGCCGAATCAGTTCTGCCAGCGATTCGTGGGGCAATTTGTGCAGATGGGTAACGCTCATGGCGTCGGCGGCTTTAAGATTGGCGATGGCCTTTTCGACATTGCTCCAATTGGTGTTCTGCGTGAGAATCGCCCCGACACAGATTTCCAAAGCCCCATCGCCCGGCCACCACTGCCGATGCCCGAAGGCCGCCCGCATCGCGTCATACATCTCCATAAGCCGTCGTGTCGTGATTATCCCGCTCCGGTATTCAGTCCCATTCCACTTCGATTTCGGCAGCCGTGGCAACCGCAGCCGGCGGCTCGATCTTGATCGGCGGAGCCGGCTTGGGCGGTACGACCTTCGCCGGCGCGGGTTTCGCAACGGGCGCTTTGCCGATTTCGACTGGAGTCGGTTTGAACTCAGGCGCTTTGATCGGCGCGGGTTTCGCAACGGGCGCTTTGCCGATTTCGACTGGAGTCGGTTTGAACTCAGGCGCTTTGATCGGCGCGGGTTTCGCAACGGGCGCTTTGCCGATTTCGACTGGAGTCGGTTTGAACTCAGGTGCTTTGATCGGCGCAGGCTTTATCGGCGTCGGCTTTGTTGGCACGACTTTTACCGGTGCGGGCTTTATCGGCGTCGGCTTGGTTGGCACGGCCTTTACTGGTGCTGGCTTTATCGGCGTCGGCTTTGTTGGCACGACCTTTACCGGTGCTGGCTTTATCGGCGTCGGCTTTGTTGGCACGACTTTTACCGGTGCTGGCTTTATCGGCGTCGGCTTTGTTGGCACGACCTTTACCGGTGCTGGCTTTATCGGCGTCGGCTTTGTTGGCACGACTTTTACCGGTGCTGGCTTTATCGGCGTCGGCTTTGTTGGCACGACCTTTACCGGTGCTGGCTTTATCGGCGTCGGCTTTGTTGGCACGACTTTTACCGGTGCTGGCTTTATCGGCGTCGGCTTTGTTGGCACGACCTTTACCGGTGCTGGCTTTATCGGCGTCGGCTTTGTTGGCACGACTTTTACCGGTGCTGGCTTTATCGGCGTCGGCTTTGTTGGCACGGCCTTTACTGGTGCTGGCGTTATCGGTGTCGGCTTGGTTGGCACCAGTTTGGTGGGTGATGGCTCAATCGGGTCGAAATTTCCCGACTGGGGTTCAACCGGTTTGGGCGGCACGGGTTTCGGCGCGGCAGGAGCTGGCTTGGTCGGCTCAGCCGGCACGGGTTTCGGCGCGGCAGGAGCTGGCTTGGTCGGCTCAGCCGGCACGGGTTTCGGCGCGGCAGGAGCTGGCTTGGTCGGCTCAGCCGGCACGGGTTTCGGCGCGGCAGGAGCTGGCTTGGTCGGCTCAGCCGGCACGGGTTTCGGCGCGGCAGGAGCTGGCTTGGTCGGCTCAGCCGGCACGGGTTTCGGCGCGACAGGTGCTGGCTTGGTCGGCTCAGTCGGCACGGGTTTTGGCGCGGCAGGTGCGGGTTTGGTCGGCTCAGCCGGTACGGGTTTCGGCGCGGTAGGCGCTGGCTTGGTCGGCTCAGCCGGCACGGGTTTTGGCGCGACAGGTGCGGGCTTGGTCGGCTCAGCCGGTACGGGTTTCG
>JAIORC010000046.1 GCA_021108335.1 Phycisphaerae bacterium | reverse complement strand
ACATTTTTTTCTGGGCCAATCATGGCGACCCCTGCGGTGTCGCCATGCCACCCATCTTTCCGTAATTCCTGTAATTTGCGGGGCGAGACTATGAAGCAAGCTGTGGCGGGAGCGAAGCTTTCAGCTACGATGTTTGAAGGTTCACACGAGACAGAACACCGCTTCGGGAAATTTCAAATTTTTCAGATCAGTTTTCGCAGCAATGCCTGGATGGAGGGTTTGTCTTCTTCGTTGGCCAGGGAGAATCGGAAGCACGCCTTTGGGCTGAGCGTTACGGTTACTCTGCCGGATGGGCCTTGGAATTTCACGCTGGCGGAGGTTACGAAGTCCACGTACTCTCCCAGGAAGTCCATTCCGCTTTCGGTCTCCAGAAATTTCGGCGCGTATGGCCCCATCATGTAGGAATTGTGTGCGTATTCGCTGATCCGAATGCCCTTGAGCTGGAACCGCTCGGTGCTGCCGCGGAGCTTGTCGATCGCCGCGGGGATATCCAGGTCGATAACATGCGTTACTGTCGGCAACGCCAGGGCGCTGGCAAAGAACCCGGCAATCTGGTCGATACCGCCGGCAGGCCCTTCGTAAACCTCCAGCCGCTGCTTTTGCGGGAACACGCCTATCGGCAACACGATAACCTTCTCGACAGCCGTCGTCGCGACGTCTCCGGTTTCCGGATCGAGCTTCTGGATTGCCTGATTTATCTTGCGAATGATGGTCGCATAGACAGCCGTGTCCGAAGCGGTGCAATTCAGCACGCCGAATTCTTCGTTGTCGGGCAGGCCGTATTCTTCAATCGCCGCCGCCAGCTCCTTCGGGGCCGGACAGCCGTCTATCGTCGCCAGGTTCAGCTTAAACGTCGCCATGAATTCTCCTGTTCGTGTGGAATCTATGAAAATGACAGATGCAGATAATACCAGCCGCGAGCTAGTTATCAATGCCTTTTCCTCAAATGACGGCTTGACCCCTGCGGCTGCGAGTGTAGAATAGAGTTGGAAGTCATAAGTCTACAAGGCGGGGTATGTCCCAGGGGCCTGTGGTGTCGGTACTTATAGCGGATGACATTTTGCCCTTGAGAAGGAGGCAGAAATGAGCGAAACGCGAGTTCGTTGCCCTCATTGTTCGGTATTGCTGAACGTACCGAGGGAATTTAAGGGAACCAAGGTACGTTGTTCGTCCTGCGAAACCGGCTTCAGGATACCGTGCATTTCGGATGATGATATTCTGGACCTGCTGGGCGGCGGCAACAAAGACGACACCGCCGCCGGGGCGATTCCGGCAGAAGCTTTAGCGGAGGAATTGGCTAAACAAGCCACCACCGAAACACACGAAGCAGCTAAGCAAAGCCCGCCAGTCGGCTGTCCTGCCGGTAAAGAAGGCTTTGCCCTGATGCGAATAGGCAAGCGTGGGCCTGTATTTGAGTTTCCCGCCTCGCTTCTGACCGATCCTAAATTTCGCGGTTCGATGCCGCGACACTGCCTGCGGTGCGGCGCCAACGCGCACCTTCGGCCACACCTGATAATTTTTGCCCATCAGTTGCTCGACAGCTCCGTAGCAGAACCCGAGTTTGTCGAAGCCATGCCCGCAATCAACGAAGACGATTCCCGCCGCCAGCCAATCGAAGAGCTCCTGCCGCGGCTACCGAAGCTCAAAAAACTTCCCGAACCAGCCAATCTACCCATGCCCTACTGGATTTGCGATATGTGCAGCCCGGCGAACATGATCTTCGCACAAGGAGAATTCAGTTCCCAAACCGGCGGCATCTGCCATTTGCAGATCGGACGTCTATGGCGGGCGGAAGATTTTCTCGTCAACGCCGGCGGAATGGATTCCCCCGCTTACAAAATGCTTCACAAGGTACTCAAAAAACATCCGATGAGGCCGTGGGACAACCTGCCAGGCGTGGTACAGCAACGGCTGCGGCAGTGGTATCAGCCGCGAAGTGCTGAAAAATTCGTCTCCTATACGCCCGACCGCACACACAGCAGAACCGAAGACGGAATGGCGGGTATTATAGTTACCAATGGCCGGCTGATCTATAATTCTTCCCTGCGCCACCGCGAAAGCAACAAGGGCGAACCGCTCGAATTGAGCTTCGCCATGGAATCGGGCAGGATGCGGCTGCGTATCGCCGGGGCGAACTGGGAAATGAAAAACATCATCGTCGACAAGCCCGGCCTGGAAAAACTCCGCCGATCCCTGACAAAGGAAAAATTCCAGGCAGCATGGTATTAGGCCCTGAATCGAAATACGAGTAACTTCGACGGGCGAAGTCGAGTCGCGTAACGTGCCGCCACGATGTTTGAAAACCGGAAACCGGTGTCAAAGGTTCATTGCCCTGATGAAGGCTGTTGTCGTATGATGGGGGCATGAATTCAGATGACCATTTAAGCAACGAGTCTGGCCTTCTCAACGGAGGCGAGGCGCTCAAGGCCTTCCGTTCACCAGTGGTTGATCGGCTAAGGCTGGGGGCGAATCCCAATGTCTGGTCGCTGGCCGGCGGCGAACTGCTGCTGCCTCGCGTTTTCGGGTTCTGCCGCGGGGTCAAGCGGGCACTGGCAATAGCGGGACAAGCCGCCACCAATCACGCCACCAAACCCACTGTCAGCAAACTGGTTCTGCTGGGAGAGATTATCCACAACCCGTGGGTCAACGATTATTTCCAACGCCGCGGCGTAGAGATTCTTTCCTCCGAGCAGCGCCGCAGCGAACAGATCGGCGGTTACGTCGGACCGGATGATTGTGCGGTTATCCCTGCTTTCGGCGTGCCGTTGCCGATCGAGCAGCAGTTGGAACGGATCGGTTGCGAGATTATCGATTGCAGTTGCGGTGACGTAATCAGGCTGTGGCGGTGGAGCGAGCGTGCGGTAACCGAAGGCTTCGGAGTGCTGATCTTCGGGCGGGCGAGGCATGATGAGACGGTCGTTACTAAAAGTCGCCTCGCCGCCACCGGAGGGAAGTACCTGGTCGTGGAAAATCTCGAAGAAGTCAGGCAGTTTGCCGAGATGATCGTCACGGGGAACACCTCTCCGCAGGTCTATCGGGCTGCTTTCAACGACGACGCGACCAACGCCGATACAATCGCGTCGCTGGAGCATCTGGCCCAGGTCAGCCAAACCACCATGCTATACAATCACACGCAACATGTGCGCGAGGCTATCCAGGACGCCTTCGCCAGGCGATTCGGTCAGGAGGAAGCCGCGCGACGGCTGAAGTTTCAGCCAACAGTTTGCCGCGCGACACAGGACCGCCAGAACGCCGCTGTGGAACTTTGCAAGTCCGGCTGCGACTTGGTAATCGTGGTCGGCGGGTTCGGTTCGTCCAACACCCGCCACCTCCACGAACTCGCCAGCCAGTTTGCCCCGGCCTACCTGATCGAAAGCGCCGCCTCCATCGGCTCCGCCGCGGAACTGGTCGCCTGGGACACCCAAACCCACCAGGCGGCAACAGTACGCGATTGGCTGCCCGACAGGCGCCCCCTCCGCATCGGCGTGCTGGCTGGTGCATCAAGCCCGGAAATCGTCATCGGCGAAGTCCTTGGGCAACTGGCGGAATTTCTGAAGGCTGGTTCAGGGAGCCTCTAAAAATTGCTTTCGTCGCGAGAACGGGCAAAATTGTTGCGGGCAAGGCGGAGTGGCAAAATCGCCGCAGGCGTAGCCATAGCTACGTCGAGGACGATTTTGACTCGACAACGCAGCCTGCGGCAATTGCAGCCATTCGTAGCAGAAATGAATTTTTAGAGGTTCCCTTCAGCTTGATTTTCTGATCATCAATTTATGCGGCAGAATAGTGTGTACCAGTGGGGTTTCCGGTTCGGTCAGCCTGGTTTTTACCAAGGTTACCGCTTGGGAGGCCAGTTCTGAAATCGGCTGGTTAATCGTGGTGAGTGGAACTTTGAGCATTTTGGCCCAGGGGAAATAATCATAGCCCACTATGGCTATGTCCTTAGGTATTTTAACTCCGGTTTTTTGCAGGTGGTGCATGAATTCGGCGGCAAGCGGAGAATCGCCAAAGATCGCCGCGGTAGGCCTGTCCTGTTGTCGGGTCAAGTAGCTTAGTACGGTAGCCCATTGCTCTTCGCTGCATGGATAATCAACGCAGACATAGTATGGTTTAAGGCCGGCCTTTTTTATGGTATCGAAACATCCCTGTGCAAAAACGGATTGTTCGTTGCAGGCAACGAGTATTTTTTTGTGCCCGCGTGAAATGAGATGTTCGATGCCCGAATTTGCGGCTTGTTTTCGATCAATGGCGAGATAGTCGCATTGGAAAGATTCGTTGGGGTGGCAGCCCACCAGTATTACAGGTATTCGGCGTGTCCATTGCGGGAGCTTGTCAATCGTCTCGGCAACGACAACCATCGCCTCGACATTTAGCTCCCGGAACGTTTGCATCCACGGCGACGAGTGCCATGGGCCGACATGCCCCTTGCCAAGCCCGAGCACCGGGCGATATTCCGCCGTGTGCAACTCGGTAATAAGACTGTTAATCAACTCCGTCCGCACGGCATCGTAAAGGGCATAAGTGTAAACGCCGATGATGCCGCTGCGCCTGGTGGACAGATTGCGGGCGGCCATGTTCGGAACGTATTTGAGCCTCCTGGCGATCTGGCGGATTCGTTTTCGCATTTCCTTTGAAATGCGATTAGAGTTACGCAAGGCGAGGCTGACGGTATTTTGCGAACAACCCGCCAGCAGAGCGATGTCTTTCAGGGTGGTTACTTTTCGTTTTGATGCTCGTTTCATAAAAACTTTCTTTTTTGTAAAGATTTGCTTGACATTAAAAGAAAAAGACGTATACCAGCCATTGTATTATCGATAATATGGCAGTAAAGAAAAACTTTGGTGAATTTGGTCAAAACCGTGATAGCCGGCGGCGAAGTAGCTGACGTAACCTATTGCGATAACAGATATTATGTTTTTTCGGGCGTTTTGAAAAAAATATAGCCGTTATGGCCGGGCAAGGTTAAAGCAGGCCGGGATGGCGGTATTATTTTTTGGATCGCCCGCAGGCACTGCCCGGTGAGGGCGGGTGTGATATTATGAACCCTGAGATGAGCATGCTTACGCTCCAGGATGTGCGGCAGGCTGCTGAATATATCCGCGGGAAGGTCATTCGGACGCCGCTTGTCGAGGCCCGCGAGATTTCCGAGGTTCTCGGCTGTACGCTCAGCCTGAAACTGGAAAACTTCCAACTAACCCACGCCTTCAAAGCCCGCGGCAATTTGAACAAAATCCGGCATCTCCGGGGCTGCTGCCGCAACGGCGTCATCACGGCTTCGACGGGAAATCACGGGCAGGGACTGGCCATGGCGGCGGCACTGTCGAAAATCCCAGCCAGGGTGGTCGTTCCCGAATGCTCGCCGCAAACCAAGCGAGAGGCAATCGTAAATTACGGTGCCGATATTCTCGTGCACGGAAGCGACTATCACCAGGCCTGCGAGCACGCACACACGCTCGCCGAACAGGAACAGTGGACGTATGTGCACAGCTTTGACGATGCGGACATCATGGCTGGGCAGGGAACCATCGGGCTGGAAATACTGGAGGACACCCCAGCCGTCGATGTGGTACTGGCACCGATCGGAGGCGGGGGCTTGGTAAGCGGCCTGCTCGTGGCACTCAAGGAATCCCGGCCTGACGTCAAAGTCATCGGCGTTCAGACGACAGCATTTCCGTCCATGGCTGAGTCTATGCGGCAGGGCCGGGTTACTTCAGTACCGGAGGGGCAAACCATCGCCGACGGCGTAGCGGTACGCCGGCCCGGCGAACTACCCTTTACCGTCATCCGACAATACATCGACGACATCTGGCTGGTCGACGAACCGGACATTCGCCGGGCGATGAATATGCTGATCAAGCGAGCCAAGATAATCCCCGAACCGGCAGGGGCTGTAACCCTTGCCGGGGCAATGACCAGGCAGGACGAGATAGCCGGCAAGCAAGTCGCAATAGTTGTCAGCGGCGGAAACGTCGATGCCACACTTCTTAAAAGCGAGATATAAGCCACAGAGATAACAAAGGCGAGTATACAGAACAAAAAAGGCGTGATGGGCGAAAATGTTTCGCCGGGCGCTTAATATTCAGGGACTGGGCAACCAGGACGAAAAAGGATAGAACGATGCGAAAAGTTCAGGTGGGCTTTATCGGTGCGGGCGCTTTCATCAGCGGCATGCATTTGCAGACCGTTCGCGACAGTGAAAACATGGACATCAGGGCCATCGCGGACCTGGATGAGGAACTGCTGAAAAAGCATTCCTCGACTATGCAAGTTGGCTACACGACCACGGATTACAGGACGATTCTGGACGATCCCGAAATCGAGATGGTGATAATCGGCACAAAGCAGGACTTGCACGCCAGATTCATTATTGAATCGCTCGACGCCGGCAAGTGGGTGCTTTGCGAAAAGCCGATGGCTGAGACGGAAGAGGAAACCCAAGCGGTACTCAATGCGGAAAAACGCAACCCCGGCAAACTTGCCATCGGATTCAACCGCCGTTTCGCCCCGTCCTATGTGGAAACCAAGCGATTGATGCAAGGCGTGAAGCGGCCTTGGTTTATCAATTATCGTTTAATGTATCCAAATCCGGGTAAGCAGGAGAAGGGTGGTTTTTATGAAACTCAACCCAGAATACTTTATGAAGGTTGTCATATTCTGGACCTCGTCTGTTGGCTGCTGGAAGATGTTCCCACGCGTGTTTTCATGACCGGCGATAAGCTACTGAACAACTGTTGCATCCTGGATTATCCGGACGGCTCGCAGGTGTCTTTCATGTGCGGCTCGATGGGATCATTTTGCCTCTGGAAGGAATACATGGAAGTTTTCGCGAATTGGACGGCGATAACCGTCAGCGAGCTTGCCGACATGCGTGTCCGCGGATTCCCCGGAGAATTCGACCGCGTATATGCTCCGCATCGCAACGAACGGGCCAAAGAGGTTCTCAAGTGGGGATTTGATTTTTACGAGGCGTACAAGGTCCAATGGATGTGGGAAGCCCGCAATCACTACAAGGAAAAATACGGGATGGACTTCGAGCAGATTCAAAGGCCGACGCCCGCCCCGTTTGACATTACGAAATTCGGCCCAGAGCACCTCGATCTGGCTAACGTCAATCCTGACAAGGGATGGATTGGTTCGGTTGAGCATTTTGCCCGTTGCCTGCGGGAAGGAACCGACCCGGACAACGCCAACGGCAAAGCCGGCACGACGGCTACGAATCTCGCCAATGCGCTACTTGAATCCCTGGAGACGGGACAACCCGTCGAATTCAAACAATAGCCGGAGGACAAACTACCATGACGCATAGAGAACAAATCATCGCTGTCATAAACGGCGAGAAGCCGGACGTTATCCCCCTGTACCTTGAGTCTCCGATGGACGTTACGGTTTTTCGCGATCTCATGCCCCAACCAACCGGCGACTGGATTGCGGACGGGCTGGCCCAGACGAATTTTTTCGACAATTGCACCTGCAATGTCGGCATCGGCATCAGCAGTGAAACCATAAGCAAGGACGACGATCACCATTGCTATCGTTACGAAACCGGCGCCGTCTGGCATGAAAGTTATCGGCCTACGTTTTGCCGGGAGGCAACCGAGTTTCCCATCAATTCGCCTGAAGACGCCATGAAATTCGAGATGCCCGACGCCAATAAGCCCGGCCGCCTCGACGAAAAATATTGCAAAAAGGGCATCAATGCATTTCATGACGCGGGATATTTCGTTCAGGGCGGCATTATGGGTACCTGGGCGGCGATCTACTATTATCTGACGAGTTTTGAAAATATCCTGATGTGGATGGCCATTGAACCAGAGGCTGCACACCGGCTGTTTGAGATGACGCGTCGATTTTCGATAGACTCAGCCAGGCGGCTGCTTGCGTTGGGCGTCGACTGCATTTTTACATGCTCGGATCTTGGTTCGGGCAGTGCCTTGCTGTTTTCGCCGGCGATGTTCCGCAAGTACGTTTTCCCCTGGCTGAAGGAGTTGGCCGATCTGTGCCACGAACACGGCGCGTATTTGCACCTTCATAGCCACGGCCATATTGAAGACCTGATGGACGGAATAGTCGAAGCGGGCGTGGACATTCTGAATCCTGTAGGCCCGTCCGACCATAACGACCTGGCCATGTTCAAAAGCCGGTGGGGCGACAAAATTACGCTGAACGGCGGAATGAGTACGAAAATCAACACCATGAGCAAGAAGGAAATCCAGGAGCATGTTACCGAAGTAATCTCCATCGGGCGCGTTGGCGGGCGATTTTTCCCACGAACGGAAAGCGGCATTCCGCCAATGGACCTGGAGAGGTGTAAATACTATCTGGAAGTAATGAAACAGCAGCGACTTGGCGGCTATGCTTAGAAAGCCGGCTACGCGAAAGGATAAATTATGCAAAATCAAAGAAACGCTTTGACGGAGCAAGACGGTGTTCTTCTCCGAAAGCGGAATGACAGGCAATCGTTAATGCGGCGGGAGATGGAGTCCTGGCTTGTTGGGCAATGCGGCGAGGCGCTGGATCACAATGGAGCCTGGAAGCTTGATTTCGGTTCCGCCGAATCTTACAGCGAGAGCTGCCAGCCGTACAGGCAGTCGTGGAGTGAGACGGTCGGAGAATTCAGCTTCGATGCCGATTTCAACGCCACCCTGGAGCCTTATTTCGAGGATGAAAATTTCATTGCCCGACAGCTCTGTATTGATCTTGCCGACGGACTTCAAGGCCGTGCCGTTCTGGCATTGCCGAAAAAACAAACTGGCCCCCTGCCTCTCGTCATCGCCCAACACGGTGTTACTTCGGGGCCGGAGACGGTTTTTGGTTTCGCCGATCCAGCCGGTTATTACCATTCCTACGCGATGGAACTCCTGAAGGCGGGCTATGCGGTATTGGCGCCGGCCAATATTTCCGACGCGCATCCGCGAGCAAGACTGCAACGGCTGTGCCTGCTTCTGGGCAAGACGCTGGCTGGGCTGGAGGTCGGGAAAATTCGCCGGCTGCTTGATTATGTCCTGCCTCTCCCGGAAATCGATGAAACGCGGGTCGGCATGTGGGGCATTTCGCTGGGCGGGCTTTATACACTATTCACAACGCCGCTCGAACCTCGAATAAAGGCGTCTATTGTCTGCGCGTTCTTCAACGACCGGTACAACAAAATGGCGGTATCAAGCCCGATGTACTCGTGTTTCGTGGATGTCGACGAGGAGCATATCTGGATACCGGGATGGCTCCAGGGAGGTTTCGGCGATGCGCAACTGCTGGCCCTGATGTGCCCCCGCCCCGTACAAATTCAACAAGGCCGGGCGGACAGCATAGGATGGTGGCCGCAGCAACACAAGGAATTCGACAGGGCAAAACAGTATTACGATAAATTAGGAATGGCGGATCGCGCCGAATACTGCGACCACAACGGAGGCCATGAAATATTGGTCGAGCAGGGACTCGAATTCATGAACAAATGGCTGTAGCCGAGGCGAAGCCTGGAAACCCGGATGAGACGGCAAAGACTATTAATTTGGTGGCCTGGAAAAATGGGCTATTCACAAAAAGGACAGGATATACTCCATGATACAAGCTCCAGGCATTATAACGGTATTGGTAGTTGCAGCGCTTTGTGGAATGTGCATTAGCGGCTGCAGAAATAACGAGTCAGAGAAGGGTGGCGGGGCTTTGGCATTACAACGTGATGAGATTGAAGACGTCAAACTCAAACAGAAACAGGAATGTGCTAATTATTTAAGAAGGCCGAAAACCATGAAGTGCGACAAACTGAAAAACATGTGTCTGCAAACCGAGTTGGTCAGGCATGGAAAAAGTAGAACTGTAATTATTATTCCGGCGGAAAAAGAATATGCCGAGCTGGCTGGGATAATAAAAAGCAAAGTAGAAAAGCTGTCCGGTGCGCGGGTAGAAATCAAAAAAGAGTCGCAGGTCAGCCCGGAAGAGCTTAAGGGGCGTAACCCTATTCTCTTGGGGAAAATGACCAACAATCGTTTTGTTTTAAGTCTCTATCTTAACCATTACTGTTTTGTCGATGATGGTTATCCGGGCAAAAACGGCTATGTGGTCCGAACAGTCCATAACCCCCGCGGCGATGGGAGAAATTATGTCTTGTTGGGCGGCAGCAGCCTTGAGGGTGTTACTCGTGCGGTTAAAAAATTTGTGGCGAAGTTAACGGCTGACGATAACAACATTGTCCTGGATCGAATAATCAAAACGGAGTCCGAATATAACGTTCCGCTGACCCCGTCAGCGCAACTGAAAAAAGAAATCAAGAAGGAGATTGAATACCGGATAACGGAAGGAAACCAACAGCATGCTTTTGCGCCGGTTTTGGCGGCCGGGATTTTTTACCACCAAACCGGCGACATCCGATGGAGCCGCATTTTCAAGGAATGCTTCGCAGAATTCTTTGAAAGGGCAGCCAAAAGTTATACGTCGGTCGGAATGGCGGAATATTGGGCCTGGAACCTGATAATGGTATGGGATCTGGTTGAAGAGTCACCGGTATTCAGTAACAGCGAAAGGCTTGAGATAACCAGTAAGATTCTAACTTTGGTGAAAAAGGTTTCCGCGATGGGTTATCTGAAAACCATGCCGGCAAACGAAATCAGGTGGAATCACCAGACGTTTAACGCGCTGACCCTTTTTTACGGCGGAAAGTATTTTCAGAAATATTATAATTTGAAAGCCGCCGCGAAGTGGAGCAAAACAGCGGACACGTGTTTTCAACCCCAGGCGAATTCCTCGGTTTCGTGGGATAACAGCGGCCATTATGCTCATATCATGTTAAGGCAGTTCCTGAACTACTCCCTTGCAAAAAGCGATTTCAGATGTTTTGAAAATGGTAACGTAAGGAAGATGGCGGACTGGATAATAGCGATTCATGACAATCTCGCGAAGATGGTAACGTTCGGTGACGGCAGCGATTATAGTGTTTATGTAAACACCAATGCTTATATTCCGAATTTAGCCAAGGCTGCCTGGTATTATAAAGACGGCCGATACACCTGGATGATAAAGAAAATACTGGGGTCGTCGGAAATATATAAAACCAAGTACAAATTGAATGACTCGTCAAGCAAAGATATTTTCTCCATATTTTTCACACCGTGGGATGATGGCGGCTATCAATGCAATCTCAAGCCGATATTGCCGTCGCATATGCTGGGGCTGAAGGTGATTCCGCTGGATGCAATGTTTTATGCCGCCGAAATGAAAGGGCAAAGCCAGAAGCCTCCGCTAAAAAAGTGTTTTGATAAAATAACGTTTAGAAACAGTTTTAATCCCAGGGAAGACTACATGCTTTTGCAGGGTACATCCTGCGGCCAGCACTTTCACCGGGACGGCAATTCGATTCTCAGATATACGAGCCGAAACCGGATATGGCTGGTTGATTACGGCTACACGCAACACATCGCGGAGAAGTATCACAACACGCTGATTGCTATCAGGGACGGCGAAATTTCGCATTTGCCAAAATTATGCACTTTGGAAAAATCGGCGGATTTCGATTCCATGGGGTTCAGTTCGACTTCGGCTGCCGGCTATAACGGGGTTGACTGGTCCAGGAATATCTTCTGGAAAAAATCGAAGTATTTCGTGGTAATCGACAATATCCAGGCAAACGCCGCGGCTGACTATGATTTCAAATGTCTCTGGCGAATGCTCGGTGATGTAACATTGAAAGAAAACACCGTAATTTCCGAACAAAAAGGGATGCGGTTTTATGTGAAAAACGCGGGAGGCATTTCAAGTCATCTGCGTGAAGAAAACCTAAGTCTCATTGGGAAGACCCCTTTCTGGCAGGGATACCCCCATGCCGGAAACACCGTGAGTATCTGGGAGCAGCGGATCAAGGGGAAACTCCAAAAAGGGCAGAACCGTTGTTTCATAAATCTCTTTTACGCTGCCGGCAAAGGCGAGAAAAAGAACTATAACATAACCGAAATAAGCCCCACCTGCGTCCGCGTCGAGGAAGACAATGCATATATCGGAATTGATGGCTTGCGTAATAAAGATATAAGCACGGACGCGGCCATGTATCACCTGTCGCCCGAATACTTTGCCTTGGCTGGGGCGAAACGCCTCCGCTGGGGAACGGCTACATTCGAGTCTTCGACGCCGGCGTCAATTGAAATGGATATCGTTTCAGGTCGCGGCTGCGTGAATCTGGAAAAGGCAGCCAGGATAGAGATTTGTATAAATGGCAAAAAAGAGATATTTAATCTGCCCAAGGGAACACACGAAATCCAGTTCCCGAAATCCCCGCCCCTGAAAAACATATTGCTCGCCGAAGCACGTGGGAAAGAAGTTGGCCGGCAGCGAGCGAAGAAAAACAAAAACTTTAAAAAACTCCGCGGCGGAAATATTGACGGCGCCGTTACCGCTATTTGCCCAATAGGCGAACAAGTAACGGCAGGCTCGGAAACCGGCAGCATCTATCTGTTAGACAAGAATCTCAAGCCCGTTTGGCGGATCAAGACGGGCGGCAGCATCAATGATATTTGCGCGGACGATATTGATGGAGACGGCAGCCTTGAAATACTGGCTGGTTCCGACGACAGGCACGTTTACGTGTTCGACGACAAGGGCAAATTAAAGTGGAAATATAAATGCGCAAATGGCCAATATGGAACTCAGGGGCATGTTAAAAAGATTGTGTCAGCCGACCTGGACGGAAAGAGAGAGAAGTCCATTCTGGCGGCTACCGGGTCCTGGTTTGTGTACGCGTTCGATCCCGCCGGCAAGAAGAAATGGGTGTTTGAATCCTACGCGCATCAGTCCACCTTGCTGGCTGCTGCCGATATCGATAACGACGGCGTCAAGGAGGTTATCCAGGGAAACAATTATTTCTATCTGCGTGCGATTGATTCCCGCGGCAAGGAAAAATGGAACTACTATACAGGGCGAGAAGGCCCGATTCTCCGATGCCTGGACATTATTAACGGCAAAATCGCCCTGGGCGTTTCCGACAATTGCGTGCATTTTATTGATAGCAAAGGGAAGCTGGTTTGGAAGAAAAATGTCGGCGGCGAAGTTACCGCCGTTCTGGGCATGGATATCAACAATGACGGCGAAAAAGAGATACTTGTCGCCTCTGAATCTTATGTCCTCTGGGCATTCGACCAGAAAGGACGCGTCTTGTGGAAAAGGGATTTGGGAGACGTTGTCGTCGATATCAAGCCGCATAAAAAGAAAATACTGGTGGCGACGGAAGAAGGGATTCATCTCCTTGGCGCAAAGGGGAAAATTCTATCTTCACGTTACGTGCCCGGGAAGATCACAACGATGGAAATTATGGGCAAAGACATCGTTTACGGAACCAAAACCGGCAAAGTGGGAATACTTTCTCATGAACAAGTGTCTGGGAAAAAGTAAGCACAAACGCGAAACTGAATTCAGCGAAATAGTAATTGGAGAAAAACATGAAAACAGTACCTGGAAAAACATGGCTGGGAAAACCAGAGGACGTTAATCAGGCAATACTGGAATGGCAGAAGAAATTCCCGGAAATCGTGAGGATCGACGAAGAAAAACAATTTTCGGGCGATTCCGTGTATGCCGTTACGGTAACCGCGAATAATGACAAGCCGAAGAAGAATTTCATGGTGGCGGTGCCGCACGCCCACGAGCCGGCAGGTACTGCGGCGGCTATGAATTTTCTGAATGAAGTAATCACCGGCACGAAGCTGGACGGCTCGGCTACAACGCTGCCGCGAGACGAAATTCTGGAAAAGGTTCGCCTTACATTTATCCCTCTTGCAAATCCATTTGGCGCGAAAAAGTCGCCTGTGGACTGGTGGGACGGGAGTAAATATTCCAACGAAGAGTTCGGCGATATTATGAAGGGAAGATTGCTGAACAATCCTCCTGTTGGGACGGTTGGCATATTCTGGCACTATCATCCTGTTTTCAATCAGGACGCCGAGCGGCTTGAGGAGATCGGCATTGTCTGGGAGCAGTTGTCGGAATCTCTGTATGGCGAGCCGCATTTTTATAAAGGATGCACGTGGTGGCAGCTGGTGGAAAGGCTTTCAGATGAATTCCATTATGATTTGTTGATTGAACTGCATCAGGGCATGGAAGGCTGGGAGGAAATGGATACCCTGGTAATTCGTCCCCAGGAGAATTGGGTTCCCAAAGAATCGCTGGAATATGCCGGCAAAGTTGAGGCAAAAGTTATCGAAGCATGGAAAAATGCGGGCGCGAAACCTCATCCCGGAGACAAAGAATATTATCAGCGGGCCGGTAAAGGATGGTTCCCTGATTTAGACAAGCCAAACGAAAGGCTGAAAATGTCCGGCGACTGGCTGAGTATCAAGTGCGGCACGCCGCAGTTGACAATAGAAGTACAGAACAACAACCAGAGGACTCCCGCCGAAGAACAGCTTTTGTACCAGCAGACTGCCATAGAGGCCTGCGTGGAGATGCTACTATGAAACTTTACAGACCCAAAAACATGTGGCTTAACGATCCGAAGGTCTTTTATGAAGAAGGCAAGTACCATCTTTTTCATCTGCAAGGCCCCAAAGCACAAACGTGGGAGGAAATCTGCAAACAAAGAGAAGCCTACGGCCATGCGGTTTCTGATGACGGTATTAGCTGGAAGACTGTAAAGCCCATTATTAAGCCGGGCAAGAAAGGTTCATGGGATGACAGTGGAACGTGGACTGGTGATATAGTTAAAAAAGATGGTACATACTATCTTCTCTATACAGGCGTTTGCTATCAAGACACAATCATGCGAATGGGCTTGGCAACGTCAAAAGACCTTATTAACTGGGAAAAACATCCCGACAATCCGGTGAGCGAACCTGATCCCCAATACTATCTGTCTAATGTTGTTCCTGGTTATAGCCATGTACGCTGGGGTGACGCGACTTTTTTATATGATGAAAAGAGCGGTTGGGTTTACGCCTATCTTACTGCCCAGCTTCCAAACAAAGTCTGGAACAAAATGGGCTGTATCGGACTGGTCAGGTCAAAGGATATGATACATTGGGAGGCGATGCCTCCAGTTTACTCGCCTGGAAAGGAAGTTTATCATGAGGTGCCGCAGGTAATAAAAGTCAAAGGCAAGTATCTGCTGTTTTTCGGCACGAAAGTGGATACTGGCGGCTTTGGCAATCCGGCATCCGTAAGGTGCGTAATAAGCGATAGCCCTTTTCATTTTCCCGAAAAAGCGGAAACAACGCGTTTTATAGGCGGCCAGCCGAGAGCGGAATATACAACCTGCGTTTACAAAAGGAACAATAAATACGAGCTTATCCATCTTACGTATGAAGGAACAGATAAGGATTTCCGTGGTTACATTCGCGGCCGCGTGTCGTTGCCGAAACGGCTGTGTTTCAGGAAGGATCTTACGCCTTACGTTCAAATAAGAGAAGACCTGAAGCCCGGGAAAAAGGAAAACGTCCGCTTCTTCCAGAAAGCTTTCGCCGGGAAGGCCAAAGCAGATTCTATTCCGTGCAAAATGGAGAAGGGCAAGGTAATCTGTGTTGCCGACGGCGAAACTCGCCGCCTCGTATTAGGCGAAATTTCCGGTTGTTCTCTCCGGTTGCGTATTAAAAGGAAGGGAGACGCGCAGGTTGGGATATTGGGCGGACTGGGCAAAAGGTTTGCCCAGGGAAAACAGGTGAAGGTCAGCGGCAGGAACCATCTTGAAGTTATAGATTTGAAAAGCGGCCAAACCTTGGACTACGGGAAAGTCGCCACGAAAAACAACGGTGAATACGAAATGATTTTAATCTTTATAGGAGAACATATAGAAATTTACGTGAACGACGTTTACATTGGAACAACCTTTTCTCTCAAGGAGCATAAATTTCTCGGACTGGAAATTTCCGGGAAAGGGGTTGTTACTATCTCAGATTTTGGTATGAAAAATATTGTATGATGGAAAAACCAGGAGACTTTAACATGAAAGTTTTATTTGCTGTAAATCAACAGTTCAGGTCGGCGCTGTTTTCGGATAAGGATTGCGGGAGAATCGCCGGTTTGTGTGACGTGCTGGATACGGAAGTTCCAGCCGAAGCGGACAAGGACTTCATGCTCGCCCATTGCGAGGATGCGGATATTATTATCACCGGCTGGGGCACCGGGCAGTTGGATGCTGATATTATAGCCCGCGCGAAAAACCTGAAGCTCGTTACGCATGCCGGCGGGTCGATCAAGGTGATTGCGTGCGACGCGATGTGGGACAAGGGCGTGCGGATTACCAGTGCCTCCGTGGCTATCGCTTACGGCGTGGCGGAGTTTTGCCTGGGGCAGATTCTCACAGCGCCGAAACGCGTATTCTGGGGCGGCATGGCTATGCGGGACGGAAAATGGCGGGACGGGTTGGAATGTTTCGGCGGGCCTTTCGAGATATATCAGCAGAAAATCGGCGTAATTGGCGCTGGGCATGTGGGAAGGCATCTGATTTCACTTTTGAAAAATTTCTCCTGCGATATCCTTCTGTTCGACCCGTATTGTCCGTCGGAACGCGCGGAGGAAATGGGCGTTACCAAGGTCGATACTCTTGAGGAAATGTTCAGCCAGTGCAGAGTAGTCAGCCTTTGTGCGCCGAGTACGGACGAAACTGCAAACATGATCCGCGGCGAGCATTTCAAGTTGCTGCCGGACGGGGCAGTCTTCATCAATACCGCCAGGAGCGCGATTGTCAACCAGGACGAGATGATGGAGGAATTGCGAAAAGAGCGATTTGTCGCCTGCCTTGACGTAACGGATATCGAACCGACGCCGCTGGATCACCCGCTACGAAGTATGCCCAATGTCCTGCTGACGCCGCACGAAGCCGGAGCGATCGCGGAAAACAGATTGCGAATGGGTACTTTCGTAGCCGACGAAATCGAAGCGTTTATGACCAGCAAGCCGCTGCACTTTGAAGTAACGCAAGAACAACTGGCAAGGATTGGTTAAACATGAAAATGCAAACGGAAATACTCGACGCGAAAGTAACGTTCGTGGAGCAGCCGTTCGTAAGCCCGCTGATACTCAGCTCGGGCGCGATTACGGTAATCACCGAGGCGCAGGCGGAAGTTACCATCCGCGTCGACGGCAGGGAAGGCGTCGGCCGCGGCTCGATTTATCTCAGCGACTTGTGGGCGTGGCCGGAACCTTCGCTGACGCACGAGCAGCGCGACGCCGTCCTGCGGGGAATCTGCGAGGATATCGCCGGCAACCTGTGGGACCTGTGTGGCCGCGAGGCTGTCCACCCACTGGAACTGGGCTTGCGCCTGCATGAAAATGTCTGCGACAAAACAACCCCGCCGGCACTGGCCAGGGCTATGTGCGCCAGCCCGTTCGACGCAGCGATTCACGATGCGGTTGGTATCGCGCTGGGCGTCTCGGCATTCGATTTCTACAAAACGCCCGCTTCGCTGCCGACGGCGGATCCGTATTTTGACGGTGATGCGAACGCGGCTATCGCGGGCATAATCCGGGCACCGAAGAACGAGTTGAAGGCGTGGTACGTGGTCGGCAAGAACGATACGGAAAAAGACCTTGCGCCGTGGGTTCGGGATCGCGGCTATCGTTGTCTCAAGATCAAAATTCTCGGGCAGGACAACGGCTGCGACGTCTCGCGTACTGTCGAGGCCTTTCGGATGGCGGAGAATCTCGGTGCGCGCGACATCGAGCTTTCCGTGGACACCAACGAAGCCAATCCCGACGCGGCAAGCGTTCTGGATTATCTCCGGCGTCTCGAAGCGGCGGACGCGGAGGCGTTTGCGGCGTTGCAATATTTCGAGCAACCTACCGGCCGGGATATTACGGTGCATAAGTTCGATTGGCATGAGATTTCCAAACTCAAGCCGGTGATGCTGGACGAAGGCCTGACCAGCCTGGAGCTGATGCAGACCGCTGCCGACCAGGGCTGGAGCGGTTTCGCGTTGAAAACGTGCAAAGGCCACAGCTTCGCGCTGGTTGCCGCCGCATGGGCCAAGCGGCATGGCCTGCTGATCTCGCTCCAGGACCTGACCAATCCGGGTCTGTCGATGATCCACGCCGCCTTGTTCGCCGCACATGTTTCGATGATTAACGATGTAGAGTTGAACTCGCCGCAGTTTACGCCGGCTGCCAACGCGGACTGGCTGCCGCGGCTCGACGGCCTGTTCGAACTGACCGGCGGTGTGCATCGCCTGGAAACCAAGAACCTTGTGGGACTTGGCTCGACTATGTAACTTATAGATAATGTGACAGACTCGTTTGTGAAAACGAGCACGAAAATAATACGAAACCTCATAAGAGGAAAGGATTAGCAATGAAAGTTTTTATGGGAACCGATCTTGAAGGTGTTGCCGGCGTTAGTACGTTTATGGTTCAGACTTCGCCGGACGGGAGATATTACGATGATGCCAAGAAGCTGTTGACGGCTGAGATAAACGCCGCCGTCGAGGGCATGCTCGAAGCCGGTGTCAATGATGTTCTGGTCTGCGACGGGCACGGGCCTGGTGCCGTCAGGTTTGAGGATATTCATCCCGCGGCGAAGCTTTTGCACGGCCGGCCTCTTGCGCCTCGCCATGTGAGAGACGAGATTGTCAAGGATTACGACGTGTGCATAATGCTCGGCCAGCACGCCATGGCCGGAGTCGCCGACGGCAACCTGCATCACACGCAAAGCAGCGGCACCATCGAATATTACAAACTCAACGGCGAGGAAATTGGAGAGATTGCCCAGTTCGCCCTGTACCACGGCGCAATGGGACTTCCCATGATATTCCTCTCCGGCGACCACGCCGCCTGCCGCGAAGCCGAGGAATTGATCCCCGGCGTAACTACAACCTGCGTCAAACAAGGCCTGAGCCGAAACTCCGCCATTTCCCTCTCGGCCCCTGAGTCACACCGGCTCATCCGCGAAGGAATAAAAAAAGCGATCGAAAACCATAAGAAAAATCCCGTAGCCCCCCTCGTGTGGGACGGGCCTTTCGTGCTGGACAGGAAGTACTTCCACACGGACACAGCCGACGCCATCGCCTCGCAACCCGGCGTCCAACGAGTAGACAGCCAAACCGTCCGCTTCCAAAGCGACGACATCCGGAAGATTATATATTAGGGAAGCTCCGCCGGGGTATCGCCCGGCTGGCTCTCGACAAAACGGCTCCGCAGGAGTATTTTATAGGGCGATATGTCTCAAGCCGTCCTGAAATATCTGCGATATCTCAACCCCGCCAACATCACCGGGCCGATCTTCGCGAAGGAACTTCGCGTAGCCAGCCGGCGGCGGCGAAATTACGCGCTGCGGTTCGCCTATCTGTTGATCCTGACGGTCATCGTCGCTCTGATCTGGATGGAGGAGGTCGGCTCCATCGGCAGTTATGACGGCTCCGCCTACACAGCCAGCCGCATGAGCGATGCTGGTCAAACCATCACCGCCGTCATCGTGTGGTTCCAGTTCGCCGCCTGCCAACTGGTTACCATAATCCTGATGAGCACCGCCATCAGCGACGAGATATACCACCGCACGCTGGGCGGCCTGATGAGTACGCCAATAACCAGCCTGCAAATCGTCATGGGCAAACTGCTCAGCCGCTGCCTGGGAGTGCTGATACTCCTGGGCGTCAGCATACCGCTGATGATGCTCGTGCGGGTCTTTGGCGGCGTGCCGTGGGAGTTTATCCTCGCCAGCACTTGCATTACCCTCGCAGCCGTCCTGTTCGCGGCGGCGGTGAGCTTGTGGTTCTCCATCCACACCCGCCACGCCTACGCCGTTATCGTCAAAACCATCCTGGTCGGCGCGGTCATATGGGCGCTGCCGCCGTTTCTTATCATGTCTTTTTTGTCTGCGATGGGGGGTTTTGCTATCTCGGAAATAATTATAGGATTCTTGGCGAATTTTAACCCGTTTATCGCGATGGGAATTATAACCGTGGAATTGTTCAGCCCGTCCTTCGCGGGCCAACTTCCATTATTTGCGTGGCAGTGGTCCTGCCTGTTTTTGACAGTCATGTCGGCGGGCGTATTGGCGCTGTGCAGACGGCGGGTGCGAAAGGTTGCTCTGCTGCAAGCGGCGGGGCAGGAAGTTTTCACGTTCGACAGTAAAGAGGAAGCCGACGCAAAGCCAGCCGAAGATATCCACGCCGACGACGAGGAACCTGAGGAAATCCGGCGTATTATAGGCCCGCCGGTAATCTGGCGGGAATTACGCAAGACTGGCCGGGTATTAACCACCAAAAAGGTCATAAAGACGGCTGTGGTTATCAACGTACTGATTATAACTTATATGCTATTGGCGATTTGCGGGAACCTTGATAATAACGAAACTCAGGTAGTCTATGTGGTTATTCTGTTCTGGCTGGGACTTTTGAAGACCGTGGTAGTAGCGGCGACGGGTATTACTTCCGAAAAAGAATCCCGCAACTGGTCGATTTTGCTGGCCACTCCGCTAAGCGAGCGGCAAATCGTGTTGGGCAAGGCGGTTGGCGTATTCCGCCGATGCCTGCCGACGTGGGCGCTGCTGTTCGGCCATGCGGTGTTGTTCGTCATTCTGGGAATCCTGCACCCCATCATTTTACTTTTTCTGCCAGCCCTGGTCATCGGGGTTACGCTTTTCCTGACCGGCACGGGCTTATGGTGCAGTTCGCGGTTCAAACGCACCGCCACTGCCGTGGTGATGAATATCACTGTGCTCCTGGGTGTATGGGCGCTCCTGCCGGGAATGTTGTCGCTGATATATGAAGCGGTATCCTCTCCAGGCCGCCGTACCGTGAAATATGTACTGAAAGCGGACGGAGATATCAATCCCAGTGTCCAGGCAGTGGTAATTGCGGATGGAAGCGTACTTTCACAAAATCATGAAGGGTTTCGAGCAGAAACACGGGATTGGGATTGGCCAACGGGCGACATGAACACGGCGGAGACAACGGCGCTTATCTTCTTCACGGCAATGGCCCACGTGGGAATAGGATTTCTGTTCTTTTGGCTGACCGCAAGCCGCCTCCGCCGACGGATAGAATGACGGGGACCCACCGAAAAACCGCCCGGACACACAACAGTAGCTGCTTATTGGATACCGTGGCGGGAACAAAGCGACAGCCACGATGTTTGCTGGCCGGGGTATTGCCCGGCTGGCTATCGACAAATCTGCTCCGCAGGGGTATTTTATAGGGCAATATGTCTCAAGCCGTCCTGAAATATCTGCGATATCTCAACCCCGCCAACATCACCGGGCCGATCTTCGCGAAAGAACTCCGCGTAGCCAGCCGGCGACGGCGCTACTATCTCCTGCGTATCGCATATCTTCTTTCGCTGTTCCTGTTCGTAATACTGCTCTGGCAAGGCCTGGAAGACTCAAGGCAATTCGCCAATCGCAATTACGCGTACTACGTCACACGAATGGCCGACATGGGCAAAATGGTCATCAGCCAAATCGTATGGTTTCAATTCCTGTTGATCCCGCTGATTGCCGTTATCATCACGAGCACCGCCATTACCGAAGAGATATCTCGCGGCTCATTCCAGGTGCTCTTGAGTACGCCCATCACAAACCTGCAAATCATCCTCGGCAAAATACTCAGCCGTCTTCTGCAGGTAACCATTCTCGCAACCATCTCTGTGCCCCTGCTGCTTCTGGTGCGAATTTTCGGCGGGGTTCCGTGGGATTACGTCGTGGGATGCTTCTGCATTACCCTCACGACGGCACTATGGATGAGCGCGGTAACGATGTTCTTCTCAACCAGGTGCCGCACAATCCCCACAACAATCCTGGTATCCATTATAGTCGGGGTTCTACTGCCCCTTGCTGTGGCAACAGTCATAACCATATGGCTGGGACTAATGACCATCATGGGCGCAAAAATCAAACACATCGCAATTTATCAGTACTACTATTGCAGCCCCATCGTGGCGATGGATGTGGTTACCAACGTAATGCTCAATCCGGCCCGGGCGATCCCACACTGCTATTGGTTCCTTCACTGCCTGGTTGCCCTGGGCATGACAGCGGCGGCCTTGAAGGCGTGCGTACACCGCATGGGCAACCAGGTACGCAAAAAAGCACTGGGAGACGACCGCCAACTATCAAACCGGTGGACCCGTCGTCGCATCGCGTCCAACACAAACGAATACTTCTCGTCCACCAAAAACCAGGACGCCGAAACGGCCGATTTGTCCTGGCATTCCCACCGGCAGAAAGATTCTTATCAGCAGAGAAAAAGAAAACTGATCCGCCAAAACATCACACATGTTACCGGTTCGCCTATTACCTGGCGGGAAAAACGTATTCCTCTGCTTCGTTCGCAATGGCTGTGGACAATAACCATAACGGCCTGCATTATCGTCTTTTGCCTGGGATTTCCGAATTGGAAAGGTGGTTATGGACTCTATGTCGTCGTACTGTTCTACCCGGGGATTTTGTTGACTGCCATTACATCGGCGAGCACTATCACGGCGGAAAAGGAATCCCGCCGCCTGGTCGGTTTGCTGTGTACACCCATGCTACACAGCCAGATCATCTGGGGCAAGGCGCTCGGGGCTATGCGGAGGTCGCTGCCTGGCTGGCTGCCACTGATCACCCACATGCTGTGTATTTTGTCGCTGGGTTTTGGTAGATCTCATCCAATCCTGATACTGCACCTGGCGATTATCGCCGCCGGGTGCCTGATTTTCACTTCCGGCTGCGGGATTTTCTTCAGCACGATACTCAAGCGGACGTCAACGGCGATCATGGCGACTCTGGCGGTGTTGGCCTGCCTCTGGATAATCCTCCCAATGCTGTTATCCACTATCGGCGGCACCGGCGGATACGAAACTATTGAGGCAGTCGTCATGCAGGCCAATCCGATGGCCGAGATAGCCATCGCCACCTGCGGAAACACCGGTCGAAATGTATATCCGTGGAGTAACTGCTTCGCGTTTACGTATTGCAAATACGACGACATATTCAGCGGAACCTCCCTGGGCTTCTGGGAATTCACCACTAATCTGCTCATATGGCTGGGAATCTATTCCTTCGCCGGAATAGTGCTCGGCCGGCTATCGACAAAACGGCTCCGTAGGGGTATTTTATAGGGCGACATGTCTCAAGCTGCCCTGAAATATCTGCGATATCTCAACCCCGGCAACTTCACCGGGCCTATCTTCGCGAAGGAACTCCGCGTAGCCAGCCGGCGGCGGCGAAATTACGCGCTGCGGTTCGCCTACCTGCTGATCCTGACGGTCATCGTCGCTCTGATCTGGATGGAGGAGGTCGGCTCCATCGGCAGTTATGACGGCTCCGCCTACACAGCCAGCCGCATGAGCGATGCTGGTCAAACCATCACCGCCGTCATCGTGTGGTTCCAGTTCGCCGCCTGCCAACTGGTTACCATAATCCTGATGAGCACCGCCATCAGCGACGAGATATACCACCGCACGCTGGGCGGCCTGATGAGTACGCCAATAACCAGCCTGCAAATCGTCATGGGCAAACTGCTCAGCCGCTGCCTGGGAGTGCTGATACTCCTGGGCGTCAGCATACCGCTGATGATGCTCGTGCGGGTCTTCGGCGGCGTGCCGTGGGAGTTTATTCTCGCCAGTACCTGCATTACCCTCACAGCCGTCCTGTTCGCCGCGGCGGTGAGCTTGTGGTTCTCCATCCACACCCGCCACGCCTACGCGGTTATCGTCAAAACCATCCTGGTCGGCGGGATCATATGGGCGCTGGCGCCGTTTCTTATCATACATTCCATGGTGAAGATATTGAATTGGGGAATCCCGATAATGGAAATTTTTGGCTTCCTGGCGAATTTGAACCCGTTTGTCGCGATGTCAATTATAATCACGGAATTGTTCAGCCCGTCCTTCGCGGGCCAGGTTCCGTTATTTTCGTGGCAGCGGTCTTGCCTGTATCTTACAGCCATGTCGGCGGGCGTATTGACGCTGTGTGGGCTACGAGTGCGAAAAGCCGCCCTGCTGCAGGCAACGGGACAGGAAGTTTTCAAGGCCAGCCGCAAAAAGAAAACTGCCGCAAAGTTGGCTGGGGGTACCCACGCCTCCACCGCGATAACCGGGAAAATCCGAGGTATTAAAGGCTCGCCGGTAATCTGGCGGGAATTACGCAAGGCTGGCCGGGCCTTTGGCATCAAAACAGCCATAAAGACGGCTGTGGTTGTCGGTGCGCTGGTCGTAACATATGCGGCATTAGCATCTGTCGAGAACCTGGAGGATTACGAGACACAGGTGGCCTACGTTGCCATTCTGTTCGGGCTGGGTTTTCTGAACACCGTGGTAACGGCGGCGACGGGTATCACTTCTGAAAAGGAATCCCGCAGTTGGTTGATTCTGCTTGCGACCCCACTGAGCGAGTGGCAAATCGTGTGGGGCAAGGCGGTTGGCGTATTCCACCGATGTCTGCCGCTATGGGCGCTGCTGTTCGGCCATACGCTATTGTTTGTCTTGGCGGGATTCCTTCATCCCATCATTTTGCCTTTTCTGGCAGCCCTGGTCATCGGGGTTACGTTTTTCCTGACCGGCACGGGTTTGTGGTGCAGTTGGCGGTTCAAACGCACCACCACCGCCGTGGTGATGAATGTTGTCCTTGCCCTGGGAGTATGGGCGCTCGTGCCGGGAATGCTGGCGCTGGTAGGAGAAGCAATCCAATATCCAGACCGCCACACCGTGGACGACGCATTGGAAGCTGTCGGAGACGTCAACCCCGGCGTCCAGGTAGTGGTAATTGCGCATGGAAGCGCTCGTTGTAGATATTATGGAGAAGTTATAGATAGGCCATTTCGAGCCGATGCATTCAGCTGGGACTGGCCAACGGGCTGCATGAACACGGCGGAGACAGCGCGGCATATTATCTTTACGGCAATGGTCTATGTGGGAATAGCCTTTCTGTTCTTCTGGCTGACCGCAAACCGCCTCCGCCAGCGGATAGAATGACAGGAACCCACCGCATTTGTGGAATTCCCGCGATAAAGCTTTTTTGATGGGTGGCATGGCGACACCGCAGGGGTCGCCATGAGAAATGGCATTGATAGTACTGTATACGGAAAGGAAATTTAAAAATGCGTAATCTTCTGCGGAACTTTGGTTTAACCGTCGTTATTTTGCTCGCCGTTTTGTCGGCCGGTTTTTTGCCTGGCCTGGCTACGGCTGCGGATACCCCCAAGCCGCCGACGAAGGTGAACATCACCATTTCCAGGGAGACGACGTATATCCTCGGGCCGGTTAACGAAGACGGCTCCGTCAACTATCTTGAGTATTTCAACAACAAGTACTCCAGGGGAGTTACAAAAGAGAATAACGCGTTCGTGCTGCTGCTGACGGCAATCGGACCGAAATCGATCGACAAGAGGGTGCTGGCTGGGATTCTCACAAGACTGGGAATGGAATCACTCCCCGCCAAGGGCGAGTATTTCATAAACCTGTATAATTACGCCCCCGCACTCAAGCACAAAAAAAAGGTGAATAAGCAATTTGACAAGGCTAAAAACGGGCCGTGGTCGGCGAAGGATTATCCGATACTCGCCGATTGGCTCAAGGCGAACGAAAAACCGTTGGCTCTGGCGCAAAAGGCAGCGCAACGCCCCAGGTATTTTGCGCCCATGGTATATTCGTCTGATTTCGCTCCATTACTTGACCTCTACCTGCTCAGTTGTAATCGTGTTAAACGTGTTGCCGGGGCGATGATCTGCCGGGCTATGCTTAAATATGGTTCAGGCGATATCGATGGCGCATGGGTGGATTTGTTAACCGCTCACCAAATAGGCCAATATGTCGGCCAGGGGCCTTTTGAATATATATTTGGACATTGGGCGAGCAATTTAGCCCGTCGCGGGATGGCAAAGATAGCCGTCAGCGGCAAATTGACGGCAAAACAGGCAAGGCGGTTCCTCGCGGAATATAACAAGCTGCCGCGGCTGGATAGGTTTGCGGAGATGGAAAACAGACGACTATGTACATTGGATACGATTTCATTTCTTGCCGAGGGAGGTTCGCTGGATACTTGGGGGGGTGCTTTCGACGGATTAAAGAAATTAAACCAAATGGTCAAGACTGCGTCGCCGAACCTGATTGACTGGAACGAAGTGATGCGAGCGATAAACAGGCTGTATGACAGGCAAATTAAAATATACAGTATTTCAAATGCTTCTGAGAGGGAACTGACCAGGGTAAAATTTGTCAAGGAAATACGGAAGTTGCAGGCCGAGTATTGGAATATGCCGGAAGCGCGTTATTTATCCAAACTAAAGGATCTCATTGAGAATGCAAGAAAATCACAACCGCATGACGGCAAACAGGTTACGCAAGAGATGATCAAACTCGTTCTTGCGGCTGATTTTCCTACTTTTGGCCGCGTAATCGAGGCTAACGAACTCGGGCTTATGCATGACGAGCTTATTGGCATTGCGTTGGCGCTGGCGGCGTACAAAGCCGAGAAGGGTGCGTATCCTCAAAAGCTCGCGGAGTTGTCGCCGGCGTATCTGAAGACGATCCCGGCAGACCGGATTTCCGGTAAGCCGCTGATTTACAAGACCCGCGATAAAGGATTTTTGCTGTACAGCGTTGGGACAAACCAACTGGATGATGGCGGCAAAAAAGGGGGCTGGAGCAAAAAAAAAGGCTGGTACGGCGATATCATAATCGAGGTGAAGTAGCCCGTTAGAGGGAAAATGTCGTGCCCGGCCGGCAAACGAGATCAACGTTGTCAGATGTTACTTTCCGCGTTTTCGGATGCGGCTGACTATCGCGAACAATCCCACCGCCGCGGCGACGGAGAACAGTGGCTCGATTGGCAGGCGGTATCGCGGCAGGCCTGGGCCTGGCGCTATTGCGGAGACGGCTACTATCAGCAAAATCAGCCATGCCTCCGCCGGCATCCGCCAGCGGACCTTTGCCAGCACGCAAACCGCCACGCCGAGATATTTTATCAGCAGGATCAGCACCAGCGGCACGGCTATCGCGATGGCGGCTATGTTTCCGCCGAAGTAATGTTTCACCGCCGCGATAATTCCTTCCCGCTGCAACACGTCCACCGTGCCTCGTCGGCCTTGCGAAATGCCCAGCAGTTCCAGCACGTCCCCCGCCCCGGGCAGCCAGAACCCAACCGCCCCCCTGAGATAGATTTTCGCGTACATGCCGCTATTGTCGCTAATGATTTTCGCCGCCTGCGTCTGTCGCCGCCGAGCCAATTGGCCGGCTGTCCAGTCCGGGTGCTTTTGTCGCTCAGCCTGGTTGAGTTGGCGGAATCGCAGCCGCATGTCGGCGGTGGGGATATTTTGTCGGCGGGCTTCGATTTCGGCAGCCGTCGAGTAATACATGCTGTCACCGGCGACGCTGGAAAATCCGTAATAATCCGCCCGCACCGCATTGCGTACCACCCAAGGCCCGATAATCGCCACCGCCACGCCCGCGAACACCAGCCCCCGCCGCAGCCTGCCCGGCTGAAACATCAACGCCAGCAGAAACACGAGCACCATTATCCCGCCGACTGGCCTGACGTAGCACGCAAGACTCAACGTTACCGCCGCGGCTATCAGCGGCCGCCAGCCACCGCCACGTAAGTGCCGCACCATCATCAACACCGCTACAGCAAACAAAAACGCGTACAGGCTGTCGGAGAGAATCCGGCAGGGCGAGGCTACCACCAGCGGCGAGATCGCCTGGAGCAATGCCGCCAGCAACCCGACCCGCCGGGATACGAGAAACGCCCCCAGCAGGTACGTCAACGCCACCAGCATCACATCCAGGGCAATTTGCCATGCGAATACCAGCACCGGCTCGATGCCTTCGACCGGCTTGCCGTGGAGTTTTACCAGGAGAAATGCCGGGTCGCTCGCCAGCACAAACAGCGGATAGCCCGGCACGCGGAAAATTTCCGGTTGGCCGTTTCGCTCGAAGTGTCCGGCCGGCAATTCCTCCGCCAGCTCGACATACTCCAGGCTGTCCGGCGTCCGCCAGGCGGCGGGATCGCTTTGCCATATCAGCCCACCGCGTAAAACCATCGCCAGCAGCAAAATAAGGAGGAGCGGAATTCGATTTTCCAGAAATTTCATATCGCAAAGGTATACCACATTGGTGTCGATGGCGAGTAGAATATATGTATGAGCGAGACATTGAAAGTCAGCGAGATTTACCGGACGATCCAGGGCGAGTCCAGCCGCAGCGGCCTGCCGTGCGTGATGGTGCGGCTGGCGGGGTGCAACCTTTCCTGCTCCTGGTGCGACACCCTCTACGCGAAATCCGAAGTACCCCGCGAGATGACCCTGGACGAAATTCTCCAGGCCGTGGCGGAGCTGAACTGCCGGCGGGTCGCGCTTACCGGCGGTGAGCCGCTCTGCCAGCCCGCAGCCGTCGAACTGCTGGGCATGCTGTGCGAGGCCGGCTATGAAACGCTGCTGGAGACCAACGGCTCGCAGGATATCTCCGTCGTCGACCCACACGTCCGGCGGATCGTGGATATCAAATGCCCCTCCAGCGGCTCTGCCGACGCGAACCGGTGGGAAAACATCGAACATCTTACCGACAACGACGAAGTAAAATTTGTCATCGCCAACCGGGAAGATTACGAATTCGCCAGCCAGGCAGTCCGCGACCACCACCTGGGCCATGTCTGCACGGTGATTTTCTCGCCGGTCTGGGGCACACTGACCGGTGCGATGCTAGCCGAGTGGATACTCGACGACGATTTAGACGTACGGCTGGGCATGCAATTGCATAAACTGATCTGGCCGGAAAAAGACCGAGGCGTGTAACGCCGTTCGGATACGAACACCGCCCCCAAAGGACCGTGCCGCTCATCCTTACTTTTTGTTCATAATTGCAGCCAGCGTAACGGCGACGACGGCGGCAATCAGCATAGCGGGAAATCCCCAAGTCGCTTCTTTTTGGCTCCAGTAGGGCCATTGGCTGTAAAAATGCCGCGACCGAATTATTACGAATGCTACTATTACATAGAATGACACAATACCTGGAATCGTCCAATGTCTGGCGCGGATGCTGGTTATGAAGATCGAAAGGAAGGTCGAAACTCCATAGATTGTTATCCACGCGAACGGAACCTTCCATTCCCATCCGGGATCCGCGGCTGGCGGATCAATGCAGAACATGGCAGATCCATCGGCGAACCGCATGAATGCGAAGGCTATCAGAGCACAGAGCACCATGGCTACGCCAATTCTTATTGGCAACATTATTAACATGAACGAAATTTGCTTTTTCATCCTTGGTATTCCTGGAACATCAGCAGCCTGTAGGGTGGGTGCTTGCACCCACGCGGTTTTTCTAGATTGGAGAATTCTCGTTCCGGGTGAGGTTTTCGGTAGGCACAGGATGTATTATTCCGAAAACAAACAGCACAACTGAAATTATAAAACTAAGAAATAACCAAAACAAATTTTCAAAAAGCCCTTCAACTATCCCTCTTAAAAATAGATCTCCAATTTTAAACTCTAAAGCATCATCACCAGAAACAACGGCTGCAGTACAAAAACCGTGAAAAATAATACTCAGAAATATTAACTGGACATATAGTTGTTTCAATCCTTTTAGACGAAAATACCATTTTCTATTTCTACTCTTCATGTACAACACCAGCATCAAGATTAACATGATGCCGCCCAAAGTCATTATGATTGAGAGGATATCCAAATCAAGTATTTGACTCGCATATCCTTTAACCCAGTATTGCAGGTAATATTTCAAATCTTTCATGCGTTACTCCTTGGCATTCCTGGAGCACCCACCTTACTTTTCTCACGCGGCTGCGGGTTTTCGGTGTCTTATCATCAGCCAGCATGCCCGGACGGGGCCGGAGAAGGTGTAGATTAACGCCACCGCCGCCAGCGTGATGAACGGCTGAATGCACGCCGCCAGTATTATTATAACGAGCTTCACCAGGTAGCTGAACGGTTTTCTGCCCCGGATGTACTGGTTTACGATGTGCGGATATCGGAACCGCGAGACCATCAGCAACGCAGCCGCCAGCGTCAGTATCGGCAGGGTAACGCTCATGCCGAGCAACAGGTCGTCCGCAGGCAGCCAGGCGTAGTTTTTTTCGATGAGGTTCACGAACAGCAGCACCATCGCCATCAGCATGCCGGCGGCTCCCGGCGAAGGCAGGCCACGGAAATCCATGTGCGCGGCTTCGTCCTGATCGGTTTCCACGTTGAACCTGGCCAGTCGCAGTGCGGCGCATGCTATGTAAATGCCCGCGATACACCATATCGCCCGTTCGACGGGCAAGTTTTGGCTCTGCTCCCGCAGTATCGAGATGGAACACCGCACAGCCAGCACCGCCGGGGCTACGCCAAAGCTGATCATGTCGCAGAGGCTGTCGAGCTGCGCGCCGAAGTCGCTGGTGGTTCGCGTCATCCTCGCCAGCCGTCCGTCGAGCATGTCACAGATCATCGCCACGAATAGCAGCATGGCTGCGACGTTGAGGTTGAACAAGGCTGCGGCGCCGGCAGCTGTGTCTGGGTTCAACGAGGCTCCCAGGTCGTGCTTGGTGGCGAAGTGTATCGCCGCGAAGCCGGCCAGCCCGTTGAGCAGCGTAAAAGCTGCCGGCAGTACCGCCGTGCTTCGCAAAATCCGCAGACGTATCGCCTTGCCTCGCGCGGACGGCTTTGAATGTGAATTATTTGAACTGTCAGGCGTCATTTGATTCCTCGGTTGCCGCTAATATAGTAAGGCCGGCCCGTGCCTTCTGGCCAATCGTAACCCGCACCTGCCCCGCCAGCTCCTTCGGCAGCAGCAGCTCCAGCCGCGAGCCGAATTTTATCATACCGAACCGCCGGCCGCGAGTAACAGCCTGGCCGGTTTGAAGATTCGTAATAATCCGCCGCGCGACCAGCCCGGCAATCTGCCGGACAATAACAGGATATTCAACCCCGCCGTGGGTGTGGGTCATGGCGATGGTGGTCGATTCGTTCAACTCGTATGCCTCCGGCCTGCGGACATCGAGGTACGCACCGTCCTTGTGGGTAACGGTTTGGATTACACCGTCGCAGGGCATGCGGTTGACGTGGACGTCGAAGACGCTCATGAACACGCCGATCTGCACGCCGTCGCGGCCGAGGGCGGAATCCGGGCCTAGCTGGGTGATGTCCGCTACAATGCCGTCGGCGGGGCTGATGAACAGGCCCGGCCCGTCGGGCGTGGGGCGGTCCGGGTCGCGGAAAAAGTACAGCACCCACAGCCAGAAGATAAAGTAAAGCCCCCACGGCACCCATAGCCAGTAAGACACCGTCCGCGTCCACTGGACGATAAACACGCTGGCGGCGCACAACGGCGCAGCCGTGAATAAAATTTCCCTCAGGCCATGTCTGGTAAGTCGCATATATTTTCCTTCGCTGGCTACCGGAAACAAACCGGCCACTCTGAAACCCTATCGTCAAACAGGCGTTTCGTCAATGATTTCGACGCAGGGTAATTGTTACCTGTCAAAGCCTGCCAAAGAAAGATTTGTCGGAAAATCCAGAAAATACTGGAAATCCGCCTCCCGCTACGGTTGAATAAAAACCACGTAAGTGGGTTTGCTATATTTACTGGTCATTATTCCTACAGAATAGAAGGAGTTTTCCCATGACAGAAGTTCCTACACCCCCCGATTCCCCGCAAGGGACGCCTCCAGCAGCAGCTCCGGCACCTGCTCCCGCACCTGCACCTGTGGCGGCTCCAGTTGTTGCTGGTGGACCGAAGCAGGGTAACGGCATTGCCGTTGCAGGCATGATTCTCGGTATTATCGCTTGTGCCTTGTTTTGTATCCCGTACATAGCCTTGCCATGTGCTATTGTCGGCCTGATCCTCAGTATCCAAGGCAAGAAAAAATCGCTAGTCACCGGTACCGGTTCGGGTATGGCTATAACAGGAATTATTCTGAGCATCATTGCATTGGCTGTGGCTGCTTTGTTAATTATTTTAATTATTGCAGGCGCTATGACGTCGTCGTTTAGTACTTATAGTTATGGACGGTAGTGGTAACAAAGACTCCGCAGCAGAACAACACCATTTCGGAATGTGTTCGCATGCTGTGGATTTTCTAGAGTCTGTTTTATAACTTATGGGTTCAGCGGTTTGTTATCCGTGGATTTTCGGATGACGTTCCTGCCGAAGTATTCAGAAACAGAGATCAGAGAAGGAAATGACTTCTTTGGTCTCTGTTTTTTTATGTTGAATGGATAAATGAAATAACGGTTAATATATCGGTATCTTTGAAACCCCCGTTTTCGCGAGGAAATGAAAAACGCGGTGGGTGGGAGCACCCTATGACTGGGTGGCATAGTCCCTTGGGGACCATGTGTTGTCGGCCCAGACACCCGGCGGTGAATCGACACAATTTTGGGAGTTTACTTATGAAAGAATGGTTCTGCGTAGTCGGCGGCAAGCAATTCGGGCCGATTTCCGAGGAGGCGCTGAAACAATGGATTGCCGAAGGACGTCTCGGCCGGGCCGACAAAGTCTGGGCCGAAGGCATGGCTGAGTGGGTCGCCGTAACGGCAGTACCGGAGTTGCAAAACGCGATTTCATACTCGCCGCCCGCAGCAACAGCAGTAAGCGCGCAACCTCTGGAGTCTGCGCCAGGAGCCGTTACGTCGATGGTATGCGGCATCGTTGGGGTATGTCTCGGCTGTGCCGGGCTGATTTTGGGGATAATAGCGCTGAAGCAGCAAAAAAAGGCTATGGAGTACATTGCCAGCGAGCCTACTCGCTATGGTGGGCAAGGCTATTGCACTGCCGGAAGAGTCCTTGGAATTATCGCTATTGTTTTCGGTTCCATCTGGGCTTTGTACCTTCTGGGACATTTACTTTTCTGGGGGCTTTTGGTCAGTGCGGTGTACAGTGGCGGCTTTGCGCCTTAATCGAATGAAAATCGAAGCCTTGTCATTTTCCGGTTTAATTTGTTGTCAGGGATTATCGGTATGAAATTGCAAATTGTTCGCGTTCCTCGCCGGCCTGGCTGGCCTTTGTGGGCGGTGCTGGTTGTGCTGGCATGGGGAGCAATGGTGTTCGCGACGCACTGCTTGATGGAAAAAACCGGAAATCATGCTTCCACCTGCATGTTCAAGCGAATAACCGGCTATCCCTGCGCCACCTGCGGCGCGACGCGTGGGATAGTAACGTTTCTGGATGGAGATATTGTCGGGGGCTGGCTGTTCAATCCGCTGTTGTTTACAATACTGGCGGTTATCGTGGCGGAGTTGATATTGCGATTGGCTGCGGGTAAAGCAATTCGGCTTGTTTTGTCGAAATGGGAAAAACGGGGCGTCTGGATTATACTGGCGGTGGCATTTGCTGTGAATTGGGCTTATATTATCCGATATGTTGGGTAGCAGCAGGGGCTTTAACGCGATGTTGTTTATGGACTGAGAGGAAAGGCGTTGCGATGAAAGATTGGCATTGCGTGATTGGAGGGCAGAAATACGGCCCGATAAACGAATCCGAGTTGCGGCAATGGGTTCGCCAGAGCAGGCTCGGTGCCCGAGACCTGGTCTGGACCGAAGGCATGGACGAATGGAAGCCGGTCGCGGACGTAGCTGGTCTCGCCGATGCACTTCCCGCGTCGCAGGTGATTGCGGCAACGCCATTTGCGCAGAATCCCGCCGGCACGCAGGGAGGCGTAATGCCTGGTGCGCAGCCGGGCATGCCTGGGGCATCCCTCTATCGCCCGGGATATCAAAGGCCTTTGCTAAATGCACCAGGTGCCGTTACGTCGATGGTTTGTGGTATTGTCGGCCTGTTTATTCCATGTATCGGATTGGTCCTGGGAATTATCGCTATTGTTACGTCAAATGGCGCCCGCCTGAGAATCCGGCAACGACCGGATTTATATACCGGCGGAGGCATGGCCACCGCCGGGCTGGTTCTTGGCATCATAGATGTTGTTTTCTGGTCTTTGTGGTCTATTGGAATGATTGGCAACATGGCCGCGTTGTCGGCCTGCTGAAAATTCCGCCCACGCCGTCGATGATTTTCTGTAGAATAGTCCGCCGATGATGAATTATGACGTAATAGTAATCGGCGGGGGGCACGCCGGCGCTGAGGCTGCCTGGGCCGCCGGGCGGCTTGGCGCGAAAACCGCGCTGGTGAGCCTGGACTTTCACACCATTGGACAGATGTCCTGCAATCCCGCTATCGGCGGCATCGGCAAGGGTCAGATCGTCCGGGAGATCGACGCGATGGGCGGGCTGATGGGCCTGGCTGCCGACGCGACGGGCATACAGTTCCGCATGCTCAACGCCTCCAAAGGCCCCGCAGTCCACGGCCCGCGTTGCCAGTCCGACCGCCACGCCTACGCCGCATACATACAAAACGCCCTGGCCAACTGCGAAAATCTCACGATCATCGAAGCCCAGGCGACCGACATTCTCACCGAAAACGGCAGGGTTGTCGGCGTGCGGATTGCCCGCCCTGCCGGCGGTAGCGGCGAGGGCAACGGAAAAACCGAGCATCTCGAAACGCTCCGCTGCCCGGTGGCGATCGTTACCGCCGGCACGTTCATGGGCGGGTTGATGCACTGCGGGGACGAAACCTGGGCCGGCGGGCGTATCGGCGAACCGGCGGCGGACCGCCTGGGCGATTCCCTCCGGACAGCCGGCGTCAAACTCGACCGCCTCAAGACCGGCACCTGCCCGCGCATAGACGCAGCCACCATCGACTACGACCAATGCACCCGCCAGGACGGCGACGAACCGCCCCAGCCGTTCAGCTTCCTCAACGATTCCATCGACACGCAACAAGTTCCGTGCTGGCTGACGGCGACCAACGAGGAAATCCACGAAGCCGTCCGCCGCAACTTCCATCGCGCTCCGATGTACACCGGCCAAATCCAGTCCACCGGGCCGCGATACTGCCCCAGCTTCGAGACGAAAATCGAACGATTCGCCGACAAGACCAGTCATCAGATATTCCTCGAACCGGAAGGCCGCGATACTCAGTGGGTGTACTGTAACGGCATTGCCACGTCGCTGCCGCGCGACGTGCAGGACTTCATGGTCAGCCGCATCCCCGGCCTGGCCAACGCGAAAATTCTCCAGTACGGCTATGCGATCGAGTACGACTTCGCCCAGCCGACCCAACTGCTGGCGACGTTGGAAACCAAGGCGACGGCTGGGCTGTACCTCGCCGGGCAGATAAACGGTACGACCGGCTACGAGGAAGCCGCCGGACTCGGCATGATGGCTGCCGTCAACGCCACACGCAGCCTCGCCGGTAAAGACACCGTTACCCTTCGGCGCGACCAGGCCTACATCGGCGTGATGATAGACGACCTCATCACCAAGGGCGTCAACGAGCCGTACCGCATGTTCACCAGCCGGGCTGAGCATCGGCTGTTGCTGCGGGCCGACAACGCCGACCGCCGCCTCACGCCGCTGGGCAGAACGCTGGGACTGGTCGACGACGCACGACACGATAAATTCGCCGCCGGGCAGCAGGCCATCGCCGCCGCCCGGACGCTGATGCAATCTATACGGCTGGGCGATATGGGCAACAAGACTATCTGGGAGTTCCTCCGCCGGCCTCGCGTTACGCTTGGCCACGCTATCGAGGCAGCAGGCCCGGCGGCTGAGCCGTTGGAGCAACTCGTCGGGCAATTCCCAGCCGCGATAGAATCATTGGCCATCGACGCCGCCTACGCCGGCTATCTCGAAAGGCAGTCATCCGCCGTCGAGCAGATGCGCGACCTCGACAGCAAGAAAATCCCAGCCGACACAGACTACCACGCCATCCGGCAATTGCGCTACGAAGCCCGCGAACAGCTTAGCCACATCCGCCCGGCGAACCTCGGCCAGGCGCTGCGAATCAGCGGCATAACCCCAGCCGACATAACAGTCCTCGCTGTCCACCTCGCGGCAAGAAACGGGAACCGGTAAAACGGGAACCAGGAACCGGGAAAAACAAGAACCAGAAACGGAAACCAGGAACAGGAGCCGGTAAACAGGGAACAACGAGAAGTCGGGTGGCGTTTGTGGAATTCCCACGGTGCAGGGTGGCATGGTCAGCGGCGAAGCCGATGGCCATGCCTGCCCCCAGGGGGAAAGATAGATACACGATGGCGGATGGATGTTGGGTGGCATGGTCCCCAGGGGACCATGTGTTTTTCGTCCCGCGTGGGTGGGAGCATCCACTCTACGCGCGACGTTGGGTGGCATGGCGACACCGAAGGGGTCGCCATGATGAATCGCGCGAAAACCGCGTGGGTGCAAGCACCCACCCTACTCCAGCATTTGTTTGCGTTGTTCGCGCAGGAAGTCATCGGGCAGATGGCAATTGATGTGGCTCCATGGCAGCGGTTTGTCCATGGGCAATTCGCTGTGGACGACGGCGTCGATGTCCACGCCGGTCTGCTGGATGGCCTGCTGCCATATCTCCCAATTCCAATGCTCGGACCAACTGTCCATCCTCGCGCCGAGCTCCCAGGCTGCGAGTATCGTTTTGCTGATCTCGCGTCCGCCGCGGCAGAGCAAAGCCTCGAGAATGGACTGCTCGATGCGGTGGAATTTGAAATTCACGGTCGATCTGCGGGACAGCTCGATGAGCCGGTGGCGTACCTGCCAGAAGTAATCTTCGCCGGCCATCGCCTGCCACTGCATGGGCGTGTGCGGTTTGGGCACCAGCCATGATACGCTGGAGTTGATGGCTCCGCGATGGCCGTCCACGTCGCGGCGGGTGTCGGCTAATCGTTTGGAGAGGTAGAAAATCTGGTCGATGTCGTCCATGGTCTCGCCCGGCAGGCCGGCGATGAAGTAGACCTTGACGCTTTTGTAGCCCGCCTGCCAGGCGGCCCGCACGCCGTTCAGCATGTCCTCTTCGGTAATATTCTTGCGGATGGCTTGGCGCATTCTGTCGCTGCCGGCTTCGGCGGCGATGGTCAGCCCGCCCTTGCGGACGGCGGCGGTGAGTTTCGGCAGTACGGTCAGTTGGCTGTCCACGCGTAGCGACGGCAGGGATATCGAGACCCGCCGGCCTGCGAATTCCGCGTTCAGCCGTTCGATGAGTTCTTCGAGGTTCGGATAATCGCTGGTCGAGAGGCTGAGCAGGGAAATTTCCCGATAGCCGGTGGAGTCGATGCCAGCGCGGGCGGCGGCGATTATTTCGTCCACGCTCCGCCGGCGGACGGGCAGCCGCACGTGACCGGCCTGGCAGAACCGGCAGAGATTCGGACAACCTCGCATTATCTCGATAATCACTCGCTCGTGCACGCCTTCGCTCAGCGGAACGAGCGGTTTATCGCCGGCTGGCGAGGCAGCCATGTCGGCGATGCAGGCGCGCTGTATGACGGCTGGAATGTCGTCGCGGGTCGGCGTAACACTGGTGGGCTGATCGGCCTGGGCGGGCTGGTAGAATTTCGGTACGTATACCGAGGGCACTTCGCGGGCGATTTTCAGCAGTTTCTCGTCGCGGCTGAGGTTGTCGCGCTTGGCCTGGCGGAGGAGTTCAGCCAGGGCTGCCAGCGGTTCTTCGCCGTCGCCGGGCTGAATTATGTCGAAGAAGTCGGCTAACGGTTCGGGCGAGTCGGCCAGCGCGTCGCCGCCGAGTATTATCGGGTCGCCGTCGGTGCGGTCGGCAGCCAACAGCGGCACACCGGCGAGGTCGAGCATCGTCAGCACGTTGGTAATGCACAATTCGTAGGCCAACGAGAATCCGATCACGTCGAAGTCGCCGATGGCGATGCGACTTTCCCAGCCGAACAGGGGGATGCCCAGTTCGCGGAAGACTTGTTCCGCTTCCGGCTGGGGACAGTATGTCCGATCGCAGGCGACGGCGGGCATGTCGTTAAGCCGGTGATACAGCACCTGGCTGCCGAGATGACTTATGCCGATGGTGTACGCGTCCGGGAAGCCCAGCACGAACGACACCTCCGCGGCCTGCGGGTCTTTGCGGCGGGCGTTGGTCTCCAGGCCGACGAACTGACCGGGCTGTCGCAGCCGCGGCAACAATTTTTCACTGACAATGTTTCCGACGTATCGCATCATTTTTGCTATCATAGCGGCTACGGACGGTTTGATAAACCATGACATGAAATTACCGAGACCAGGCATTGACTCACAGGAGCGAAAATGAAATCACATACCAAGCATTTGCAGTTCAACATTCCCGAGCGGATGGGCTTTTTGAATATCACCTCCGATGTTGCCGGCATCGTAGCCGACAGCGGCGTGCGGGAGGGGCTGGTGCTGATAAACGCGATGCACATCACCGCCAGCGTGTTCATCAACGACGACGAGCCGGGCCTGCACGAGGATTACAAGCGATGGCTGGAGAAGCTTGCCCCGTTCGACCCGTCGCCGCAGCGGTATCATCATAATCGCACCGGCGAGGACAACGGCGATGCCCACCACAAGCGGCAGATCATGGGGCGGGAGGTCGTTGTCGCCATCACGGACGGACGGCTGGACTTCGGCCCGTGGGAGCAGATTTTCTACGGCGAATTCGACGGCAGACGCCCCAAGCGAGTATTGGTCAAAGTGATCGGGGAATAGTACAGGGTGTCGTTTTCGTGGTGGCCTTCCCAGGCCACCACGGCACAGGTTACAAACCTGTGCCACCAAAAACAAACATGCTTCTGCAAGCAGAAGTAGGGCTCCTGGCGCAAAGTTTGGGTGGCATGGCTTGCTTGCAAGCCATGTGTTTTTCGTCCCCTATGTGCGGCGGCCTGGGAAGGCCGCCGCGCTAATGCGTAGGGTGGTATTAAAAATAAAAGCGGCTGCCGGAGCGAATCCGACAGCCGCTTGTTAATTGCACTTTTACCGGGGATCAGAAATCGCCGCCTGCTGGAGGGGCGCCGCGCCTTCCGCCGGGTCGCCCTCCCATCATATTCATCATCATCGACTGTGCCCAGTTGTAGATGTCCTTGACAGCCGAGGAGGGAACGTATACCGCACCGATAGCCATATTGCCTTTGACGGTTCCGCCCATGATGATCGGGGTTTTGCCCTCGAACTTGAAGTCTGCCGGCAGCATGGAGGGTTGCCCCATTTTATTCATGCCGGCCTGGACGGTGGTAAAGACGTTGTCCGGGCTGATGACGACAACCCTCACCAGTTCCCTGGGCAGCATTTTCCTTGCCGCGATAACGCCGGCGTCTTTGTTAATCGTACCGCCCTTGCGGGCGGCGGTGATCGCTTCGGCGAGAAATTCCTTCGAGCCGCCGACGGTTACGACCAGCGTTTTGGGATCGACCTGGGCTATGAGAATCCGTATCTTGTCTTCGCCCAGAACGTCGAGCAACTCCTGCTTCTCGTCGTCTTCCAGCGTGGTCAGGTTTTCATGGATAACTTCGATGGTGTCGACGCTCGTTCCGGCGACGGTTTCCACGCCCTTGGTGTATTTAAATTCCAGCGTAGCTACGTCTTTTTCCTTCAGGCCGATGGTTTTCTGGACCAGTTCGGTGATAAGGAGAGCCTTTTTATTGATCAGGGCTTTGGTTTTTTCGGCGTCTTTGCATTCGATAACCATCGCCGCACCGAACAGCCCCTTGTTTTTGGGTGCCCCAACGACCATCTGCATGCCGGTAACCTGTTCGCTGAGATCGGCGATAAGTTTTGTCATGCGGGTCTTGAAGTCGTCCGTCATTTTCATTTCACCCATGGCCAGGAGATTTGTAACCATGTCCACGAATTGGGCAACCATAGCCTGGTCTTTGACGCCCGGCATGGTCGAGCCGCCCGCGATGCAGTACGGCAGGTTGGGCAGGCGATTCATCAAGGGCTTGGCAGTCGGCTTGAACTTGGCCATCATCTTGGCCATGTTGCTGCCGGGGGCGACATCGGCCATCACATCCATCATCATGCCGGTTTTGACAAAGCGAAGCCCGATGGAGGCACCGCCCATTTGATCCAATTGGCCCAATGCGTTCTTCATCATGCCCTGTTGCATGGCAAAAAGACCGCTCATTCCTCCCATTCTCATTGGCCTGCCCGCCATTTGTTTTTCCTGGGCCTTCATCACTTTTTTCACGAAGACGGCGTAGGCCTTCATATTGACATGTATGCCAACCGCGCTTTTGTTCAGCAATGCGACATGTGCTTTGGGCAGGGCGGTTGTCTTGGCGACGACTATCGCCAGGGCTTTGGCGTTGGGGCTGAGTGCGACGTACTGGCCTACCTGTGCGGTGTGCATGGGTTTGCCCGCCAGCATGACGGTGGTCTTGCCGTCTTTGCCCTTGGTAGCCATTTGCGGAAAGACCGCCTTCACGCTTTTACCGGCCAGCAGGACGACAAACGGGAACTCGCCGGGGTTATTGCCAGCGATGGCTTTTTCGATATCGAATCCGCATTTTTCCAGGTCGGGTACGACAACCGCCACCCCGCCGTTGGGGTTGTAGCCTTCGCCAAGGCCCAAAGGCATGGCGATCATGGGCAACAGGCCGCCCGGCAGCGACTTGAGCATTTCGCCCAGACCGATCTGGCCGGCAAATGTCTCCGATTGCGCCAGGAGGTCTTTAAGATTCGGGGCGACCGCAAAACCCAGGCAGTCAGCCGGAATGTGCTTGAATACCGATTCCGCCTTGGGCTGATTCGGATCTGGCCCGACGGGCTTTTGGGGGGCTGCAGCCGGTTTCTTTTTAGTCGGGGGAGCGTCTGTCTGGGCGAATACGCCCGTTGTAATAACGGCACAAACCAGCATCAGTACTAACAGTTGTCGTTTCATAGCGGTCTCCTTCTTGTTAAACCAGTGATTGTTTATCAAATGCGACCCATACTCCGAATTATCGGAGAGGACTATTCTACTCTTCAAGCAATTGCGATGCAAACATACAACGCTTTTTCTTTGGAAATAATGTGAGTGTGCCCTGAAACCCACTCTCGCGAGGCCAATGTCTAATGCCTGATCTTGGGTGGCACGATCCCCTGGGGATCGTGTGTTTTTACCCGTTTCTGGTAGGCCGGGTCTTGACCCGGCGAAAAGAAGGCGACAGCCTTCTTTTATGCCCCCCTCCGATAACACGTCTTTGAGAAAAAGTGGTTTTCGCCGCGGCTGACCCGAACGGGACGAACTTGTTGCATGTGCCATGCAATCGCCGGGGCAAGACCCGGCCTACCAGAAACTGTTGCTTGTGGCGGCAGTTTGATATTGCCCCGCCTGTTCGTTCGCGGGTAAAATACGTCGCCACATTGACGTAGCGTCAAGGCTGCGAATTTGCGAACCGTTTCATGAAAAATGACCATGGAAAAACCATGAAAAATAACCACGACAATCTGCCGCCGCATCTTGACCTGGAAAAAGTGATCGTCTCGCGGGAGCAAATCGCCCAGCGGATCGTAGCCCTTGCCGACGAACTGACACGATTTTACCAAGGCAAGGAGTTGACGATTGTGATGGTGTTGACCGGGGCGTTAATTTTCGTCAGCGACCTGGTGCGGAAAATAAATCTCAAACTGCACATCGAGCCGGTTTCAATCAGCTCCTATCCCGGCAAAAGCACCGCCACGCAGGGCTGCGAGTTTCGCCTGCCGCCGTCGGGGCGCATCGCCGGGCGACACGTGCTGATCGTGGACGATATCTACGACAGCGGCAAGACGATGGAGTTCCTGGAAGACGCTCTCCGCCAGGCCGGTGCCGCCGACGTGCATAGTTGCGTGCTGCTGCGAAAGCAGCGGGCGGATTTGCCGGACAGACCCAGCGAGGTGCATTTTGTGGGGTTCGACATCCCCGACGAGTTCGTCGTCGGCTACGGGCTGGATTTCGACGACCTTTATCGCAACCTGCCTGACGTAGGCGTACTTGTGGAGCACGCACGATGACTCCCTCTCCAGACGCGGTTATCAGTGCGCCGGCGGAGGTCGCCATGCCGGCTGGCGTTCTGCGGGACGGCGAGCAGATTATCCTCACTGTCAAGCCCAGCCTGTGGTACGTGCTTATTTGCTCCTGGCGGGCGCTGCTGCTGGTGGCGGTTGTCGCCGGTGCTTACGCGATGAGCTGGCGATGGAGCACGTTGCCGGTCTGGCCGATTATTCTGCCGGCGTGTTTCGCCATTATGTTCGTGCAGTTGCTGCTGGGTGGGTTTCGCTGGCTGGGGCGGCTATATGTGCTGACCGACCGGCGGGTGATACGACTCCAGCGCGGGCAATTCGTGGACGTTCGCGATTGCGAGTTGTCGCGGATTTCGCGGGTGGACGTAGTGCATGGCCGGTTCGAGCGGTTCGCGGGGCTGGGCAGCCTGGGTTTCGTGGTGGGCGACAACCCGTATTCCGTGCCGGAATGGATTTGCCTCTCCCGGCCTGACGAAATCGCCGATGAAGTCCGCAAGGCAATATCACGCTGCCGGCGATAGCGAACGGCGCGGCATATCGGCGGGGTAATTTTTTACGCCGATTTCGTCCCGGCAATCCGTCGCCGCAGGGGCATAAGGCATGCAAATCCGCCCAGCAACAAACCCGCCGTGCAAGGCTCGGGAACGGGATTTTGATACCAGTAGCCACCACTGATAAAGTCCGGATAGCCGTCGCCGTTAACGTCGCCTACGCCGTAATTCTCATGTAACGACGCGCCGTAGATTGTATGTTTCATCCACGAAGAACCGTCGCCATTGTTTTCGTACCAGTAAATAACCCCATCCTTCTGGTTGAAGTTGATCAGGTCCTGATCGCCGTCCTGGTCGACATCCGCGACGGACGGCAACCTTCCCTGCAGGGCATCGTCGCTGAGAAGATCGATTTCGTGTTCCGTCCAATCGCCGGAACCTTGTGGATTCTCGTACCAGTAAAAGCGGGTGTCGCCGACAGTTGCATCAACGCCATACGGCCGCCGGTCCGCAAGTACCACATCGTTCCACCCGTCGCCGTCAATGTCGCCCATGGCGATGGTTTCGGCGCAACTGTATTTCCCGCTGCTGGGAAACCCAAGAGCTGACGACCCTTCGGTTATCGTTGTACACGTCCAACTGCCGCTGGGGGTTTGGCTGGCCGGGTTCGTCAGTATATAGGTTCCGCCGCACATGCCGTTCGGGCTGCAGGTGGTAACCGACACGTCCAGATAATTGTCGCTGTCGAAATGACCAATCGCGACACCCTCGACATCGGCATAGCCGTCAAAAAAGCTGTGATTGAAGTTCTGCCCCACTATCTGATAGCTCCAGTTGCTCGTCATGGAGCCGGGGTTTATATACCACCGCAACTGCTTGCATTCTCCCCCAGCCAGAATGTCGATGTGCCCGTCGTTGTTCATGTCTCCGATGGCTACGGTTTCCACGCCGTCTTGCGTGGCGGGGAGCTTGCCTATGTAATGAAAACTCCAATGCCCTTCATTGCCCGGATTTATAGCTGCGCAAATGTAATCCTTCATGTCCCCGGGATCGACACCGCCGAGGTAATCGGTTCCGTAGATTCCCACAACCATGTCGGGCAGCCCGTCGCCGTTTATGTCGCCCACCCTGTGCGCATCGGCGATCTTATCCATATCGGGACGCCCCACATGATACGAGCCGTCGTATTGATCCTGGTTCCATCCGGTGGCGATAGCCTGCCAATTCCCGCTACCGGTGCCGGGGTTTTTGTACCAGGTGTTGACGGAAAGCGAGTCGGCGCGACTGTCGTTGTTCAGATCAACCACATTCCGCTTCATGCTGCCGCCGCCGATTGAAATCCTCTGCCACTGCTGGGCTTTGGCGGGACTTGCAAATCCTATCCAGATAGCCACGGCTGCCAACCCCACCCACAAAGTCATTCCGATAAGCCTTTTTTTCGTCATCATCGCATTTTCTCCCATGACGTAACACAGTCGGCCGAACCGTTGATATGCCCTAACATCACCCGGCACGGCAAAATAAAAAAGAGAACATTTCGTAACTTGTTAAAAACCCTCAGTGTAAGGCAGGCAGGCGAAACCCCGGAGTGTCGAACACAAACGCCACTCGGACTTTCCGCCTCAGGCTCCTGCGATTCGACAGCCATTGTACGCGAGCCGCCCAACGCCGCTCAATAAGAAAATGACGTTTTGGCACAGGTTATTTTCCCAATACCCGTTTTTAGTAGGCCGGGTCTTGACCCGGCGATAAGAAGGCAGCAGCCTTCTTACATGGAAATTCCCTCCGATAACACGTTTTCGGGAAAACGTGTTTTTCACCGCTGCTAATCCGAATTGGACGAACTTGTTGCATGTGCCATGCAATCGCCGGGTCAAGACCCGGCCTACCGAAAACAGTTGCTTCGCGACACCCTTCGATATTCGAACTTCGAATCCCTTTTGGTTTTTGCGAGGTGCGCCATTCACAGCCTGGAATTATTTTCCCACGCAGAATCGGCTGAAGATTATTCCCAGCAGGTCTTCTGTAACCACTTCGCCGGAGATTGCTCCCAGCTGGGCTAGTGCGTTTCGCAGTTCGACGGCGGCGAGTTCGGCGACGTCCGCAATTTCTTCCGCGTCGGCCAGCAGCTCGGCGGCGTTTTGGGTGGCGGTGGCGGCGGCGGACAGGCAACGTCGCTGGCGGTCGTGCAGGCCAAGTGCTTCGCCGGAGCGATTGACGGCGAGGTGCAATCGCTCGGCAATGACGGCTTTGAGCGCGTCAAGCCCCTCGCCGGTCGCGGCGGAGGTGGCGATAACATCCACCGGCGGGTCGATTTCGCCGCCGAGCAGGTCGATTTTGTTCGCCAGCGTCAGGACGGGGGCGTTGGGGTTGGCTTGGCGGATTTTCTCCCGCAGGTTTTTGTCCTGGTGGGGCTGTTGCGTGGCGGCGTCGATTACCAGCAGGATGGGTTCCGCCCGCGTGACGGCGGCGGTGGCTGCGTCGTGGGCAGCGGCGTCGAGATAGTCGGCGGGGCTGTCGTCGCCGAAGCCGGCTGCGTCCAGCAGATTCACAACTGCATTACCCGGCAGAGCGATCAGCCCGCTGAGGACATCCCGCGTCGTGCCCGGCATGGACGAGGTAATCGCCCGGCGGGTTTGGGCCAGCGCGTTCAGCAGCGAGCTTTTGCCCGCGTTGGGTCGGCCGGCCAGTACGACCTGCGGCAAGTGGGAAGTTTCCGGCATGTCGGTGGCGGTCGCTGCCAAGTCATTGAGGGTTTCGCCGACGTCGGCAAGCTGGCCGGCCAGTTGGCCAGGCTCAGCGAGTTGGATGTCTTCCTCCGCCAGGTCGATGGACGCTTCAACGATGGCTAGTGCTTCTGCGATATCGCCGGCGGCCTGGCTGCATCGGCGGTGGACTTCGCCGCCCATAACCGCTTGGGCCACTCGCAGTTGCGCGTCGTCTGCAGCGGCGATTACATCCGCGACAGCCTCGGCTGCGGACAGGTCGATACGCCCGCTGAGGAATGCCCTTGCGGTGAATTCGCCCGCGCCGGCCTGGCGGGCACCGGCGTCGATCATCGCCGCCAGCGTCGCCGTCGCCACCGCCGGCGAGCCTGGCAGATGAATCTCCACCACGTCTTGGCGGGTGTAGCTGTGCGGGCGGTGGAAAATATACGCTCGCCCGGGCAGTTCGATAGATTCGTCCGGCAGGTACAGTAGGCCGTCCGTCAGGCGAAAGCCAGCTATCTCAGCCAGGCTGGCTGCCCCGCCGGTGGGCGTAAACAGCCGCCCGGCAATGGCGATAGCGTCTGGGCCAGACAGGCGGACGATGGCCCGGCCCGCCCGCCCGGCGGCGGACGAAACAGCTGCGATTGTGTCATCGGTAATAAACATGTTCCCGATCTCTGTAGGCCGGCTCTTGATCCGGCGAAAAGAAGGCGAAGCCTTCTTTTATGGAAATTCTCTCTGATAACACGTCTCTGGGAAAACCTGTTTTTTGCCACTGCTGCCGGCGATCCCGGCACGGCACAGGTTGCAAACCTGTGCCACCAAAACGTGTTTCCCGCCGCTGGCTAACCCGAATTGGATGAACTTGTTGCATGTGCCATGCAATTGCCGGGGCAAGACCCGGCCTACAAAAACTGTTGCTTCGCGACACCCTTCGATGTTCGGATTTGTTTTAAATTGACATCATCCGCTTGAGTGCTTCTTTCAGCACGTTGTCGGGATATGTCAGGGAGATTCTGAAGAATCCTTCGCCGGTTTCGCCGTAGCCACGGCCTGGCGTTACGACCACGCCTACCTTTTCCAGCAGGTCGGTTGCGTATGCCCCGGACGGGCTTTCGGCGGAATTGTATTTCTCCGGCACTGGTGCCCAGATATAAATCGTGGACTTCGGCTTCTCCATAGCCCAGCCGTTGGCGTTGAGGGTGTCCACCACCAGGTCTCGCCGGCGTTTGTAAATTTCGTTTACCGGCGCGATGACTTCCTCAGCCATGTCCAGCGCCTTGGCCGAGGCAAGCTGCACCGCCCGCAGCGAGC